>CALYBP010000017.1 GCA_944415425.1 uncultured Ruminococcus sp.
GCGGCTGATTATTCTGCTGACCGTACTGCTGATTATACTGTGGCTGAGCATTTTGCTGTTCGTTTTGCTGACCGTACTGCTGATTATACTGTGGCTGAGCATTTTGCTGTTCGTTTTGCTGACCGTACATCTGATTGTACTGCTCCTGATAATTAGGCATATCATTCTGATTGTTTGGCATTTGATTGTTATCCTGCTGGTTGTTATAACCGTTATTATAATTATTGTCCATAATTTCCTCCTAAAGTTAATAAATACCGACAAGCATAGTATAAAATAAATATCAAAATTTGTCAATAATTGAATAAAGATTTAATATAATGTAAATTACTCTATACTCATAGTAGCGTACGCATTAAGGTCGGTTCCTGCTATATTTCCGCTCAAAAACTCATAATATCCCTGAGAACCTACCATTGCCGCATTGTCACCGCAAAGAGATTTATCGGGCATATAAAATTCATAACCACTCTCATCACACTTTTCACGCAAAGTTCTGCGAAGCAGGGAATTTGCCGAAACTCCTCCCGCAATTACAAGTTTATTAACACCGTAATCCTCTGCCGCCTTCAAAAAGTTTGTGACAAGGCAGTCAACTACCGCGTAACGAAACGAAGCACAAACATCGGGCTTGTTAAGCTCAATGCCTTTTTGAGCAGAATTGTGGATTAAATTGATAACCGCTGTTTTAAGCCCCGAAAAACTGAAATCGTAAGGAGCGTCGTGAACCACGGGGCGGGGAAGCTTGAACGCAAAAGGGTCGCCGTCTTCGGCAACCTTGTCAAGCTCAATTCCGCCCGGATAGGACATTCCCATTGTTCTCGCCGCCTTGTCAAACGCCTCGCCTGCGGCGTCGTCACGGGTTTTTCCTATTATTTTCATTTTTGTATAATCCTCAACCATAACAATATGGCTGTGTCCTCCCGAAACTACAAGGCACAAAAAAGGCGGCTTTAAATCGGGGTTTGAAATATAATTTGACGCTATGTGCGAACGGAGATGGTGAGTAGGCACAAGCGGTTTTCCTGTTGAAAGAGAAAGCCCCTTTGCAAAATTCACTCCAACAAGCAAAGCCCCTATAAGTCCGGGAGCATATGTAACCGCTATTGCGTCAATGCCGTCAAGGGATATGTTCGCTTCTTCAAGTGCCTGTCTTACAACAGGTACTATTGCCTCTGCATGGCGGCGGGAAGCAATTTCGGGAACTACTCCCCCGTAAAGCTTATGTTCTTCTACCTGCGACGCAACAACCGAGGAAATTACATTGCGTCCGTTTTCAACAACTGCCGCCGCAGTTTCGTCACACGATGATTCTATTGCAAGTATTTTCATCTGTTTAACCTTTCTTTTCATTATATACACTTATATTACAGTCAAAAAAATTTCGTCATCAAAATTGCATTTTCTCTTGGATCTGAATAATAATCCTTTCGCTCACCCGCTTTTATAAAACCGAATTTCGAGTACAGCGAGCGGGCGGGAATATTGCTTTCCCTGACCTCAAGAGTTATAAAGCTGAAATTGTTTTTCTTTGCGCAGGTCACAAGCTCGTTTATAAGAGCCGTGGCAACTCCCCTTTGTCTTTGCGTTTCGCAAACGGCAACATTAAAAATGTAGCCTTCGTCAATTACTATGCTCATACCTATATATCCTATGACTTTGCCGTCCTCAACTGCAACCAAAAAAAGTGAGTTTTCATTTTTCATTTCACTTTCAAGACTTTCAAGCGACCAAGGGTGAGAAAAACACTCCTGTTCAATTTTATGCACCTCATCGAGGTGCTTTTGATTCATTTTTTCAATTTTCATATTTCTTGATTATTTCCTGTACAGAATTATAAATTTCATTACAGCATTTTTTGTAAACAAACTCGTCGCCGCCGTAAGGGTCGCTTATGTTCAGCACCTCGATATTATTTTCAGGCACAAAAAAGCTTTGCACAAGCATTGCAGCGTGACTTTGCGACATACAATAAAACTTTTCGTACTTTTCAATTTCCGCATCCAGCACGGAGGTGGATTTTAAGTCTGAAATATCAACGCCTATTTCGGCACAAGCCTTTACTGAATTTTCAGACACATTTAAGCCTGAGATTGTTGCAAGCCCAAAGCTTTCCGCCTTGACTTCAATCCCCTTTTGAGCCGCAAGCTTGTTAAATATTCCCTCTGCCATAGGGCTTCGGCAGGTATTGCCCGTACAAACAAACGCTACATACCTTTTATCCTTTTGCATCATACCACGTCTTTCCTATTGCTGCATCAGCGGTGAGCGGTACCGAAAGCGTAACTGCGTTTTCCATTTCCTCCTGCAAAAGCATCGCAACCCGCATACTCTCGTCCTGAGGCGCTTCCACTATCAGCTCATCGTGAACCTGTAAAATAAGTCTTGCTTTCAGTCCCTCTTTTTTTATTCGCTCATTGACCTTTATCATAGCAATTTTTATTATATCAGCCGCTGTTCCCTGAATCGGCATATTTCTCGCAACCCGCTCTCCAAACGCTCTGAGCGTATGCTTGCTTGAAGAAAGCTCGGGAAGATAACGCCGTCTTCCGAACATTGTTTCGACATATCCGTCAAGCTTTGCCTTATCCACGATATTCCTCATATATTCGTCAACGCCGCTGTAATGGGCAAGATAATTTTTAATATAGTTTGAGGCTTCCTTGTTGCTTACTCCGATGTCCTTTGCAAGTGAAAAAGCGCCTATACCGTAAACAATACCGAAGTTTACCGCCTTTGCTCTGCTTCGCATTATCGGAGTAACCATATCAAGCGGCATACCGAAAACCTGCGACGCCGTTATGGCGTGTATATCCTCGTTGTTTTTAAACGCTTCTATCATATTTTTGTCCTGCGATATATGTGCAAGCACCCTGAGCTCAATCTGTGAGTAGTCGGCGTCAACAAGCGTCCAGCCGTCTTTGGCACAAAAGAATCTTCTCATCTCTCGGCCAAGCTCTGTGCGAACGGGAATATTCTGCAAATTCGGTTCGGTGGAGCTTATTCTTCCCGTGCGGGTTTCCGTCTGATTGAAGCTTGAGTGTATTCTTCCGTCGTCTTCAATAACCTTTAACAGCCCCTCGCAGTAGGTTGAGTTAAGCTTTGAAAGGGTGCGGTACTGCAAAACCATTTCAACGACGGGATGATCGTGTTTAAGAGATTCGAGCACTTCTGCGTTGGTGCTGTATCCGCTTTTCGTTTTCTTTTTGCACGGAAGCCCCAAATCCTCAAACAAAACCTTGCCGAGCTGTTTTGGGGAGTTTATGTTAAACTTAACCCCTGCGCTCTCGTATATTTCGGCTTCAAGCGCATTTATCTGCATTGAAAGCATTTTTCCGTAGTTTTCAATTCCCTGCCTGTCAACCGCAAAGCCTATGTTCTCCATTTTCGCGAGCACATTAGCAAGCGGTATTTCAATTTCGCTCAAAAGTTTTTCCTGCTCGTTTGTCTTGATTTCGGAATCAAGCTTTTCGCACAATAAATCATAAACGGCAACGGCTCTGTACTGCTTATCCTCCTCACTGTCCGTATAAGCAGGCTCGATTGAATATGACCTGCACAAGTTTTCGTCCGAGTAATCCTTTGACGACGGCTCAAGCAGATACGCCGCAAGCTCCGCGTCAAAAACAAGGCTTTTTACTTCAAAGTTTTTTCTGTCGGCATAAGCGAACACCGCCTTGGAATTTCTCGTGTATTTTTCAATTTCCGCATCACATAACAGCTTTTTGTACAGTTCCGTGTTTGCGCAAATATAAACGCTGTCATCGTAAAGCAAAGAAAACGATTCTAATTCTTCTCCCTCAAATTCCGATTTAAAATAAAGCTTACCGAAACTTTTTATATCCTCAAATAACCTGTCGCAGTCAAACTCACGCACAATTTTCAGAGGCTTTGCTTCGGTATCGGTCTGCTTTGGAATTTGCGCTTCATTTAAGCCCAGCTTTTCCATAAGCGAAAAAAGCTCAAGCCTTGCCATATACCTTTCGCATTTTGCGGGGTCTTCCATTTTGACAATATAGTTTTTTGGGTCTGTATCAATCGGCACGGTTTTGCAAATTTCTCCCAGCATACGGCTCAACAAAGCATTTTCCTTTGAATTTTTCAGCTTATTACGCACGCCGTCCTTTATGTCAAGTTCATCAATATGCTCGTATATATACTCAACCGAATGATATTTCCTTATAAGCTCACCTGCACCCTTAGGGCCTATCCCCGCAACTCCGGGGATATTGTCTGATGTATCTCCCTGAATCGCCTTGATCTCAATAAGCTCTTTGGGCGTAACGCCGTACTCCTCCGTGATTTTTTCGGGGGTATATAAAATATCCTGCTTGTTTGTGCAAAGATGTACGCTTGTTTTATCCGAAACAAGCTGAAGGCTGTCACGGTCGCCCGTTGCGATAACGCACTCGTCGCCGCTTTTCTCGCAGGCGTCTGCAAAGGTTCCGAGAATATCGTCAGCCTCATATCCCTCACAGGTGACAATCCTGTATCCGAGAAGCGACAAAAGCTCCTTTAAAGGCGGCATTTGTGAGGCAAGCTCCTGCGGCATCCCCTTGCGGTTTGCCTTGTAGCCCGAATACGCTTTGTGCCTGAAGGTAGGAGCCTTTAGGTCAAACGCCACCGCTACCGCTTCGGGATTTTCCTCGTTCTTAATTTTTAAAAGCATATTAAGAAAACCGTAAATCGCTTGGGTAAACTGACCGTCCTTTGTTGTAAGCGGTCTTATTCCGTAATACGCACGGTTTACTATGCTGTTTCCGTCAATAACAAGTAATCTCATAGCTTATACATCACATCCGTAACAATTCCGTTTTTGTAGTAGATTCTCGGGACTCGCTTGCCCACAAGGCAGACAACCTCATAGTTAATGGTATCCGTATTCCTAGCAATCAAATCGGCGGTAGGCGCTCCGTCATCTCCCGTACCGAACACAACAGCCTCATCGCCTGCTTTAACGCCGTCAATATCCGTAACATCAAGCATTGTTTGATCCATACATATTCTGCCCACAATTTTCGCTTTCTTTCCGTTTACAAGCATATAACCGTTTTCGGCATTGCGGCGTATATAACCGTCGGCGTAGCCTATCGGCACGGTAGCAATTTTCATATCGTGGTCTGCTTTAAATGTTCTGCCGTAAGAAACAGTTGCTCCTTTTTTAAGCTCTTTCACATACGCAACCGAGGTTTTAAGCGTCATTGCGGGAATAAGATTCAGTTTTCCGCAAAGCTTCTGTGACGGCGAAAGGCCGTAAAGAATAATTCCGGCTCTCACCATATCGCAGTATGTGTCGGCGTAATCTTCAATTGCCCCGCTGTTTGAACAATGGCAGATTTCTATATTCAGCCCCGCTTCTTCAAGCTTTGTTTTTACATAAATAAAATTTTGATACTGCTTTTGTGTAAAGGCTTTGCCTTCCTCCGCCTCATCGGAAACGCAAAAGTGAGTAAACAATCCCTCAAGCTGTAAGTTTGGAAGTGTGCAAGACTGCACAATCTCATCTATTGAACGGTTATCTCTCGGAAACTCCTGACACATAAAGCCGATTCTGCTCATTCCCGTATCCGCTTTGATATGTATTTTACAGGAACAGCCGTTTTCTTCGCATTGCTTTGAAAGCGCCTGCGCGTACTCAAGCGAAAAAACCGCCTGTGAAATATCATTCGCACAAAGTCTTTGAGCTTCCGAAACCGGTGTGTATCCCAAAATGAGAATCGGAAGAGTACATCCCGATTTTCTGATTTCCACGCCCTCGTCGATATTTGAAACCGCAAAAAAATCCGCTCCGAGCTTTTCATAAATATGAGCAAGCTCAACGGCGCCGTGGCCGTATCCGTCCGCCTTGATAACACAACAAATTTTTGATTTGCCCGCGATTTTGTTTTTTATTTCATTAAAATTATGTTCGACCGCATCAAGCGAAATTTCCGCCCAAGTTCTTTTGACAAATTCCATAAATACCCTCTGTTTATCCGATATATACCGATCTCCTCGGTATGAAATTAAAATCAGTATCAATTTTCTTTTTATTATATTACTTTTTCGCCTTTAAATCAATAAAAACAATATCTGTTATTTTTGTGTTTTTATTTTCTCGGTAAAATATTAATCTCACCCTATTTTAGGATAAATAAAGTTACAAAAGCGACCGAGATAATCTTCTCGGCCGCTCATTTTCAATATATTTATCGTTTAATTTTTCGGCGTTTTTAAATCATTTTGTCTTAATGCCCGGTCAACTTTTGTTTCAGTATTGAGCTTATTAATTTATTATAATTGTAATTTGTTGAAAATTATTTCATCAAAAATTTTAAATGAAATATTTCAATTTTCAAACAGCAAGCGTAATATGTTTTTGTATTGCCGTTGCGTCGGATATATCTAATGATCCGTCCATATCAAAATCCGAATAAAACTCCAACTTACTTGTCAACTGCATACCGGTAACAATATCGTCCTTATCAAAAGGAATCAAATTTACAAGCACTTTTGAATATAAGTGGCGTCCTTGACCGTCAGTTTTCCGTCTTTGTCTGCATCGCCGATCAATTTACCCGATTCGATGGAATTAAGCACCTCATAAAACTCATCGTAATTTGTATAATTACCATTTTTCTCTAACTCACACACGTCAAAAAATTGATTTGAGCTAACATCATAAATTCCGTATCCGAGTGAAAAAGGATTATAAATATTGTTTTTTGTGTAAACTCTTCCGCCGATTACTGCATATGAATTCATCGGCTGCACAGAATTTGACGATGCGCTCACTAATGCCCAATCAACTTCTCCATTATCTGTGTAATGATAATACAACTCATCGTAAGAAAGAATTTCACCGTTGTATTTGCCGCTGAAATATGAATTGAAATTATCGGCATACCTTAATTCCTCAGTCTGAGATGACTGAGCAAAAACATTAATTGCTGATACGGACGACAAAGTCAAAATTGCCGTCAAAATCAATGCTAAAGTTTTTTAAGCTTTTTCATAGCTATCCTCCTTTTATTAATCAATAAAGAAACAAATATTATTATCTGTATTTGCAGATAAAAATAAACAATATTGCGATTTAACGCCGCTTTCATTATTATTTGTTAACAAATATCACATATATTGTTTAAATATTTTAACGAATTGCTCTTACGCCTACATTATAATTGTTATGTTAATAATTGTCAATATGCAATCGGTAAAAATTACTGTTTTTCTTTTTAAATATTTTAACCGCACAAGATAATAACATCTGTAAATCACATTGAGGATTAAACTAACTGCTTGATTTTTTTGGATAATTTTGATACTATAAATGTGTATGTAGTAAATTAAATTTAGGAGGAAAGAATGATTAGTACAGAAAACATAATCGTTTTGAGTGCATTTGCCGCTTACCTGATAATAATGATAATAATCGGCTTTGTGTGCTCAAAGGGTACAAAAAACAACGAGGACTACTTTTTGGGAGGAAGAAATTTAGGCGGCTGGACCGCAGCTCTCTCGGCTCAGGCGTCGGATATGAGCGGATGGCTGCTTATGGGACTTCCGGGTTCTATTTATCTTGCCGGCACAGGAGAAATGTGGATTGCGATAGGTCTTTTGATAGGAACCATACTTAACTGGTACATAGTATCGGCAAGGCTCAGAAAATACACCATCATGTCGGGAAACTCTCTTACAATACCAAGTTTTTTCCAAAACCGTTACCGTGACAAAAAGGGAATTATAAAAATTGTTTCTGCGGTTATAATTGCAATTTTCTTTACGGTTTACACAGCTTCCGCTTTCAGCTCTGGAGCAAAGCTTTTCGCCACACTCTTTTCAGACGGAAAAACAGAGGGCGGAAATTACAACACCGTGTACATAATCGGTCTTTGCGTAGCGGCGCTCGTAATTCTTATTTACACGTTTATGGGCGGCTTTAAGGCGGTATGCACAACAGACTTTATACAGGGTCTTTTGATGCTGGTTGCAATAATGTCCGTTCCCGTTCTTGCTTACGCAACACTCACTTATAACACAGGTTTTGCTGACGCCATTACTGCTCACGGCGTATCAAGCCCCGAAAATTACCTTAACTTTATGAAAAACAGTGACGGCACTCCCGTTTCCGCCGTTTCGATAATTTCAAACCTTGCATGGGGGCTCGGATACTTCGGCATGCCGCATATTTTGGTAAGATTTATGGCGGTTAAGAGCAACAGCGAAATTAAAAAATCAAGAAAAATCGCTATTGCATGGGTTGTTATATCTCTTGCGGCCTCATGTCTTATAGGCCTTGTGGCAAGAGGATACCTCAACACTACGCTTGAGGGTTCTGCAAGCGAAACCGTATTTATCAGAACAATCCAACAGCTTTTCTCAGGAAACGGTATTCTCATTTTTATAGGCGGTATTTTCCTTTGCGGTATTTTAGCCGCTATTATGTCAACCGCAGACAGTCAGCTTCTTGTAACGGCTTCTTCTGTATCAGAGGATATTTATCTCGGAGTAAATAAAAAAGCAACCGAGAAAAAAGCTCTTTGGGTGGGTAAAATAGCCGTAATAATTGTTGCTGTCGTAGCGTTCTTTATCGCCCTGGATCCGTCGTCAAGCATTATGGCACTTGTATCGGACGCATGGGCAGGCTTTGGTTCCGCTTTCGGTCCGCTCGTGCTTCTCGCCCTGTTCTGGAAGCGCTCAACTCTTGCGGGGGCAATATCGGGTATGGCAACAGGCGCTTTGACCGTTATAATCTGGGACTATCTGCCGATTGTAAACGGCGCTACGCTTTACAGCGCAACCGACCTTTACTCGCTTGTTTTGGGATTTGTGCTGGCACTCATCGTAAATGTTGTGGTATCACTTCTCACTAAAAAACCGTCAAAAGAAATTATTGATGAGTTCGAGTCAATCAAAACAATAGAAATTTGATTTCATAATAACAACATAATGAATTAAAAGAACCGGACAAATTGCAAAAAGATTTGTTCGGTTCTTTTTATGCGCAAAAAACACCCCGAACGTTAACTACTGTGAAGCAGAATTTAACATTCGGGGTATACTTTATAAATCCGCATTTTTTATCGCCTAAAGCAAGGCGATAAAAAACATCAACAAGGCAAAAATCCGTTTACTTTGCCTTTTGAGAGTTTAGGATATTGGTTCTTGTCTTTCTTATTTCATCAAGCTGAGTGGAAAGGCTTTCCTCTGTACGCTTAATAATGCTGTCAACATAAACATTAGCAGCCTTTCTGATTTCGGCAGACTTCTGCTTTGCGTCGTCAACAATTTCTTTAGCCTTTGCCTGTGCTTCTCTTACAATTTCGTTTTGATTCAGCATAGCCTTTTTGCGTTCCTCGGCATTTCTTATAATGCTCTCGGCCTCGCGGTTTGCTTCTGAAAGAATCTGCTTTCTGTCGGAAACAATATTTTTTGCCTGTCTGACCTCAGCCGGCATAGCGTCCTGGATCTGATCGAGAATATCATAGATCTCATCGCTGCTTACCATAACCTTGCCGCTTGAGAAGGGTATTGCCTTTGCGTCGTTAACAACATCCTGAAGCTGTAAAATCAAATCATCAACTTTCATTTTTTCCACTCCTTATTTAATCCTCTTTATTTTGAAGCTTTGCAATTCTTTTTTCAATTCTGCTGCAAATGCACTGCGGTACAAAATTACTTATATCGCCGCCCATTGACGCAACCTCTTTTACCATACTTGAGCTTAGGTACATCGAGTCGGAATCCGCCATAAGAAAAATTGTTTCGAGATGGGGATTTAGCTTTTTGTTTGTTATAGCCATCTGAAACTCATACTCAAAGTCCGATACCGCGCGCAGTCCCTTGACGATTGCATCAACATTACGCTGTCTGCAATATTCGGCAAGCAATCCGGCAAAGCTGACCACCTCGACATTTTCCATATCTTTTGTGACCTCTTTTAAAAACTCGATTCTTTCCTCTATGGAAAAGCACGGAGTTTTGGAAGAGTTTACAAGCACGCCGACAATGACGCGGTCAAACATAGTTGCCGCACGCTTAATAATATCGAGATGACCGAGAGTAACCGGGTCGAAACTACCCGGGCAAATTACCGTCTTATTCATTTTGCAAAATCCTTGTGTCTGAATATACTTATTTTTATTTTACCATAGCGATACTGTCTGTCAAGTATAAAATCGCCGTAATTAGACGAAATTTCTTCATTAAGCGGATTTTCCGCTATTATTACACCTGTCTCTTTCATTACGGAAATTACCGAAGCAAGCGCATTTTGAAGTATTCCTGTTTTGTACGGCGGGTCGAGAAAAGCGATGTCAAATTTTTCACTGCACATGGCAAGAAAACTCTGATAATCAGCGCCGATTGTTTTTGCGCTTTGCTCAAATCGGGTCTTTATTAAATTGCGCTTTACTGTATCAAGCGACTTTTTTGAAGCATCGACAAAGTATGCGGTCTCAGCCCCGCGGCTGAGCGCCTCAATCCCCATTTGCCCCGATCCGGCAAACAAATCGAGAAACTTTCGTCCCTGAATATCAAACTGTATAATCGAAAAAACAGCCTCTTTAATCCTGTCGGTAGTAGGTCTTACATCCTCACCCTCAAGTGTTTCAAGACGCATACCCCTTGCCGAGCCTGTAATTACTCGCATAAAAATTGTCCTTTTAGTTTATTTCTCTACGACAGTATAACACATTCAAATACATTTTACAACAAAATTTTATTTTTGCTCATCTGAATGGAAGTGTCTGTAAACGGCAACTGCGCTGTCCTTTGTCATTTTTGGAGCGCTTTCAAGTTCCTGCAAATCCGCCCTTGAAATATTTTCTATTGTTCTGAAGTGCTTCAAAAGCGCCCTTGCACGGACCTCGCCTACTCCGCTTATGTTTGTAAGAGAGCTCTTAAATGTATTTTTCTTTCTGCGAGCGTGATGATAGCCTATCGCAAAGCGGTGAACTTCGTCCTGGAGCTTGCTCACAAACACAAAAAGCGACCTTTTCGCGCTGATGGCGATTTCTCCGCCCTCTCCCGTTATTGCACGGGTGCGGTGCTTATCGTCCTTGACCATACCGAAAAGAGGCACGCTTATGTTCATATTGTCAAGCGTCTGCTTTACTGCTGCAACCTGTCCCTTGCCTCCGTCAAGCAAAATCAAATCGGGGAGCTTGCCGAATCCCTCGTCGCTTTTCTCCGATTTATAGTATTCGTCAAATCTTCGTGAAATAACCTCCGACATCGACGCATAATCGTCCTGGCCGTCAAATCCCTTGATTTTAAATTTTTTATAGGCCGATTTAAGAGGCTTTCCGTTTTTATAAACTATCATTCCCGCGACGTTTTCAGTACCCGAGAGGTTTGAAATATCATATGCCTCTATATATTCTGGCAGTTTTTCAAGTCCCAGCGTCTGTTTAAGCTCTTCAAGCACTCCAAATTCCCTCACGGTAGCGCCCTTTTTCTGGGCAAGCGTTTCCGCTGCGTTTGAACGGCACATTGAAACAAGCTGAGCCTGTTCTCCCCTCTGCGGCACGGTGACACTTACTTTGCTTCCTCGTTTTTGGGAAAGCCACTTTTCAACAGTATCCATACCCTCAAAGCTTTTGTCAAGGGCTATATTTTTCGGTATATCATCTCTTAAAGTATAATAGCTCAGCAAAAATTCCTCATACTCACTTTCGGTATCTCCGCTGTCAAAAATAAAGCTTTCTCGGTCAAACAGCCGTCCTCCCTCAAAGCGGAAAATATGAAAACAGATTTTTCCAGAATCCGTAAAACTTGCAATTACATCCTCGTCAAGCACCTTGTTTGCGACTACTTTTTGCTTTTCGCCCATCTTTTTGACGGCGTTTATTTTGTCACGAATCCTAGCCGCACGCTCAAACTCAAGATTATCAGCCGCCTGTTCCATTTGTGCGGTAAGCTGTTTTATTGAATTTGACGAGCCTCCCTTTAAAAAATCCAGCGCCTGCGAAAGACTCTCCTTGTAGTCGGAAAGCTTTACTCTGCCTGTACATGGCGCCATACATTGCTTTATGTGGTAATTTAGGCACGGTCTGCCTTTTCTGAAATCTCTCGGGAACACACGAGAACATGTAGGGAGCATAAAAATTTTGTTTGCCTCCTCAACAGCGCTCTTTACATAATAACTGTTCTTGTACGGTCCGATATATGTGGCTCCGTCATCTTTCTTTTGCAGGGTATAAGAGATTTTTCCCCAGTCACCGGGGCTTATTCTTATATAGCTGTACCCCTTGTCGTCCTTGAGCAAAATATTGTACTTTGGCGTGTGCTGTTTAATAAGACTGCACTCGAGGATAAGCGCTTCAAACTCGCTGTCGGTTATAATGTATTCAAAGTCCTCTACATTATCAACCATTCTGCGTACCTTTTCGGCATGATTGTTTTGCGAACCGAAATATTGGCTTACACGGTTTTTGAGCGCCTTTGCCTTGCCTATATAAATAATTTCTCCGCCTCTGCCGTGCATAATATACACACCGGGCAAAAGCGGAAGCGCCATCGCTTTTTTTCTAAGCTCCGCCATTTTGGGGTTCATAAAATCACCTCTTAAAAGCAAAAAGAAAAGGGCGGATAAACCCGCCCAGTAAATTCTTATATAATGATTATGCTTACTCTGTAAAGCCTGACTCAACGAGAGCAACAAGACCCTCAACTGCGTCGGTCTCATCAGAACCGTCAGCCGTAATCTTGATTGTTGTTCCGCCGATAATACCGAGTGAAAGTACGCCAAGAAGGCTCTTTGCATTAACGCGACGCTCTTCCTTTTCAATCCAAATAGTAGACTTATATTCATTAGCCTTCTGGATAAAAAAAGTTGCGGGGCGAGCGTGTAAACCGGCTTTGTTTTGTACTAAAACTTCCTTAACATACATTTTAAAAACCCTCTCTGACACAATTAGAATTTAAACCGATATAACCTAACAGGCTTGATTTACTACATATTATAATCTTTTTTATTATTAAGGTCAATACGGTAAAATATTTTCGTATTAATATTCACTTGCGGTCAAAAAAACAAATAATTTCTTGTGCAAATTTACAATATTTAACTTATATTTTCGTACAACAATAACTAAATTCAGCTATTTTTTAATAAATCGGGGCGTTTCATTTGTGTGTTTTCAAGGCTCTTTTCACGCCTCCATTTTTCTATATTGGCGTGGTGTCCGCTCAAAAGCACCTCGGGCACCTGTATCCCTCTCCACTCTGAGGGTTTTGTATACTGAGGGTATTCCAGCAGTCCGTTAAAATGGCTTTCTTCCGTGAAACACTCGTTGTTTGAAAGCACTCCCGGCACCATTCTTGCCAGCGCGTCGGCAAAAACCATTGCGGGAAGCTCTCCGCCCGTAAGAACATAATCCCCTATTGAAATTTCCTCATCAACATATGTATCCAAAAGTCTTTGGTCCACTCCCTCGTAGTGACCGCAGAGAATACATATGTTTTCAATCTCCGAAAGTTCTCTGAGCCTTTGCTGATTGAGCGTTTTGCCCTGCGGCGACATATATACAAAGTAAGGTCTTTTACCTACCTTTTTACATATATCCTCAAAACACAGCGCAATAGGCTCCGCTTTCATCAGCATTCCCATTCCGCCACCGTACGGAGTGTCATCGACACGCCTGTGCTTGTCAAAAGCATAGTCCCTGAGCTGATGACACACAATCTCGATTGCTCCGCTTTTTTGCGCCCTGCCGATAATGCTTTCGTTTAAAACAGGCTCAAACATTTCGGGGAATAAGGTTATTATGTCAATCCTCATCGTCAAATATTCCTTTCATCGGGCAAATAAGCACAAAACCGCCGTCAACATCAATTTTAACCACTACATCGTCAATAACGGGAGCGAGATATTTTTTGTTTTGGCTGTCGGTTATTTCGTAGACATCGTTTGCGCCCGTGCGCAAAACATCGGTGATTTTACCGTAAACTTTTCCGCTTTCGCTGTCCTTTACCTCAAGTCCTATCAAGTCCTGAACAAAGTATACGCCTCTTTCAAGCGTAATGTCATCTCGGTTAATATAAACCACTTTTCCTCTGAGTCTTTCTGCCTGCTCTACGGTGTCGACGCCTTTGATTTTTGAAAGCGTTATATTTTTGTGCGGTCGTGACTTCACCTCAATAAAGGTCTGTCCCGCTTCGTCAAGATACAGCTTTTTGAATGAACACAAAAATTCGGGCGAATCGCACCACGGGTCTATCCTCACTTCACCCTTAATGCCGTGAGTTCCCACAATCTTTCCTGAATCAAGATACTGCTTTTTCATATATTGCTCCTGTTCGTACTTTAGAGTGCCGATTTATCGGCTAAGTCAAGTTATTTCAGCTCAACAATTGTTACGCCGTCCTCACCCTCGCCGAAAACTCCGAGACGATGGCTTTTGACTGCCTTGTTCGTCTTTAGGTACTGATTGATTTCACGGCGGAGAACACCCGTTCCCTTTCCGTGAATTATCGTAATTTTGCTCACTCCTGAAAGAACGGCATTGTCAATCGCTTTATCGACAATATTAACCGCGTCAAACGCCGTTTCGCCCCTTACATCCACCTCGGTTTCGGGGCGGACATCCATTCTGCTCGGAACATTGCGTCTGCTTGAAAATTTGCTTACGGCAGGCTTGTCCTGCGATTTTAACAGCCTCAGATTCTTAATATCTACTCTTGTCTTAATTATACCCGCCTGCACAAGCACAAGTCCGTCCTTGTTAGGCGGTGCAAGCACGGTTGCGTTTTTGTCAATATCGTAAATAAGCACGCTGTCGCCGACCTTGAGCGGACGTGGAAGCTTGTACTCGTCATTCGGCGTCTTTTTAGCCAAAACGGGATCGGCGTGAGCCTCCATTTTGTCAATATCACGCTTGAGCTTTGAGCGTGCCTCGGCACTCATATCCTTTGCCTTTCTCGCTTTTTCAAGCTCCTCCACAAGCGCATCCGCCTGCGCTCTGGTCATGGATATTATGCGCTGTGCCTCCTCTTTTGCCCTCTCTATTTCACGCTCTGCGTCCCTCTTGGCTTTTATTACCTCGTTTTCCGCTTTTTGCTTTTCGGTATTTGCCTTTGCGGTTAACCTGTTTGCGTTTTCAAGCTGTTTTTCAAGGCTCTGACGGCGTTTTTCAAGTTTTTCCACAACATCTTCAAACTGCCTGCTCTCTTCCGACACGAGCTGCTGTGCCCTGTCAACTATTGCGGCGTCCATTCCGAGCCTTTTTGAAATAGCAAATGCGTTACTTTTTCCGGGCACGCCGATTAGCAGTCTGTAAGTGGGCTTTAAAGTAGCGACATCAAATTCACAGCAGCCGTTTTCAACTCCCTGCGTGCGAAGCGCAAACTCCTTTAGCTCCGCATAGTGGGTTGTAGAAGCGATTTTCGCACGGCGGGTACGGAGTTTTTCAAGAATTGCAATAGCAAGCGCCGCACCCTCAACGGAATCCGTACCCGCTCCCAGTTCGTCAATGAGGCACAGAGAGCCTGCGTTTGCAAGCTTGATAATCTGGATAATGTTCGTCATATGAGCGGAAAACGTTGAAAGCGACTGCTCAATGCTCTGCTCATCTCCTATGTCAACAAGCACACGGCTGAAAACAGACAGCTCGCTGTTGTCGGCGCACGGAACAAGGAGTCCGCACATCGCCATTAATGTGAGCAAACCCAGCGTTTTAAGTGTGACCGTCTTACCTCCCGTGTTAGGCCCCGTGATAACAAGCGTATCAAACTCTTTGCCCAAAACTATATCGACCGGCACGACCTGATCTTTGTTTATCAAAGGATGTCTTGCCTGCTTTATGTCGACAATTCCCCTGTCGTTCATAATCGGCATTGTCGCTTTCATCGAATAGGCAAGGTCAGCCTTGGCAAAAATAAGATTAAGGTTTGCAAGATTTTCGTAGCTTTTTATAACAGCGTCGGCAAAGTCGCCGGCGTTTGCGGAGAGTTCAAAGAGGATTCTCTCGATTTCTTCCTCCTCTTTTGATTTCAGCATTTTAATGTCGTTGTTTGCCTGAACAACGCCCATAGGCTCAATAAACACGGTTGCGCCGCTTGACGAGGTATCGTGCACAAGACCCGGAATGTTATTTCTGCATTCGCTTCGCACGGGCACAACATACCTGCCGTCACGCTGCGTAACTATGGCGTCCTGAAGATATTTTATGTATGATGAGCTGTGGATTATCTTGTCGAGAACCTCTCTCGCCTTTGACGAAGCGGTGCGGATTTTTCTTCGTATGTCACCGAGAGCAACGCTTGCAGCGTCGGAGATTTCGTCCTCGCTTATAATCGCCGAGGTAATTTTTTCCTCCAAAAACTTATTTGTCACGAGGGCGTTAAAATAGCAGTCAAGCGTGCTTTCCTGCCCCGATGTTCTTGAGCGCCACTCCTTGACAGTGCGGATAATTCTGAGAGTCTGCGCAATTTTTAAAAGCTCTCCCGCCGACAGACAGCCTCCCGCCTGTGCCCTTCTGAGCTGATTTGCACAGTTTTCCGCTCCTCCGAACGAGGGCGCACCGAATTTTCCGCTCAACACAACCGCGTCATCGGTCTGTTTTAAAAGAAGTTCTACCTTGTCTAATTTGTATTGGGGTGCAAGTTTAAGCGCCATTTCACGGGCGTCCTCGAGATTTGTTTTACCCGCAAGGCGCTCAAGTATTTTATTGAGTTCAAGTGTTTTATAATGTCTGTTCATAGTCAATACCTTGTTTTAACCGTTCGGCGTATGGCTGACGGTTTGTTTTAATTTATCATTTTATAAAAACGCAATGTTTTAAAATCCTTTTCAAATCTGTATTTCAGGTAGCTTTCGCTCGCCTCGTTGAGCACCGCAAGTCCTTCTGACGAAAGCGAAAAGGAAAACAGCCTGTCGTCATCGGCATAAACGGTATGGCGAAGCGCGGTAAGAGTTGAGGGGTTTAGCTCAACTGAAATTTCAGCGTTATTTGTGTGACAGCTTCCGCATTCAAGCACGCCGAGCCTCGGAAGAAAATACATTTTTTCTGCGCTGTATTCTCCGCAGCCTCTGCACATTCTGAGGTCGGGCATATAGCCCGCCATACTTGCAAGACGCATTTCAAAGCACGCCTTAATAAGCTCTGGGCTTCGTTTTTCCTCGCCGAGCAGATAAAGAGAATTTAATATAAGGCTTAAAAAAGCGTCTGATTTCTGCTCTCTGGGGCAAATCGTCAGAGCAAGCTCACAAAAATACTGCGCAAGGCACATTTTCCTCATATCACTTCTGAGTTTTGAAAATATGCGGATAGTCTGAGCGTCGCCTATTATGTAGCTGTCCCGACCCTTATAAATTGTGAATCGGGAATATGAAAGCAAAGAGGTGGAAGCACATTTTTGATTCTTTAAATTCTTCGCACCTCTTACAAAAGCCTTTATAATGCCGTTTGATTTTGTAAGGGCAAAAACGAGCTTGTCCTGCTCACCGATATTCTGTTCCTTGATTATAAGACCCTGCGTTTGGAATTTCATCGGTATCCTCCCTTGTAACGGTGTCTGCACCCGTGTCCTTTGCGTTTTGAATACCCTTGTATCTGAGATAATCGAGGACGCTTCCCGTTGTAAAAAACGCCTGCCACATATACCAGTCGTCCATAAAAACACCTCCGAAATTATTGTTTTCGGATTGCGGTGTTTTATATACAGCAAATAATGGCACAAAACATTCCGTTTTATGTATTATCGGTACGAAAAATTTTTTCGTAATAAACAATTGTCATTCCGTCTTTAATTTGAGTTTCTTCCCCTGTCGGAATATAGTCGAGTTTCTCATATAAATAACACAGTTTTTCTTCTTGTTTTATAGTTTCAAGCCTCCAAACACATGTATCCGTGTGCATTTTTTCGAGCAGTTTCATTGCCGTTTGAGCGTAACCTTTATTCTGATATTCAGGCAACACAAATATCGGCGATATTCTCCGAGTGGAATTGTCAATCGTCACTATTCTTGCAACACCGATTTCCTTTTCTTCAAGCATTATAAAAAAATATTCGGTGCAATTTTGCTGCATTTTAGACTTTATGGTTTCAAGTGATTCAGACGCCGGGTTGGTGTCATAATCGTGATATTTATCAAGCAGCTTTTGAAAAGCGGATTTCTGCATTGTGTGTATTCTCTCACAGTCGTTTTCAAAAGCTCTTTTCAGTGTGATTTTCATTTATTCAGTTCCCTAAGCAATTTTTCTTTCATTTCTTTTAGTTCTTCGGATGTCGGTCTGTTTTTATCGTCATACATTTTCTCTTTAGGAATCCACCAAACAGGACCTTTTATTTGCATATCCCCTGATTTTCTCGGAAACAGGTGCCAATGAAGATGAGTTTCTCCGTTACCAAGACATTCATAATTCATTTTTTCCGCATCAAACGCATTATATACAGCCTTAGCAACATCAGCCATTTCACTTAAAAACTTTGTTCTGAACGATTCCTCAAGAAAATGAAGCTCTGTTTCGTGCTGTTTACAAAGAAACAGTGTATAGCCTTTAAAATATTGATGATCGCCGATTACCACATAACCTGTTTCAAGCTCTTTAACAAAATACGGGTTTGTTCCGTTTTTTATCATATTTATCCTTTCGCATATAAAGCACATAACTCTTAACACCAACTTTAACCAACAATATAAATTCCAATTTGTCATATATATTCCAATACATTTCTAAAAATAAAATCATCTTTTATTTTCAATATTATTGCAACAAAAATATTTTATACTGTTTTTCAGAAATTTTCACAAAATGCCCCATGTATATTACCCCATTTGCATAAAAAAATTAAGGGAGCATTTTGACCGTTCGAGGATTCACAGATATTTTGACTGAGCGTAAATATTGCAGTTAAAAAATTGCAAATGACAATTAATCAAAATTTTTCTCGTCATAGCCGAAATTCTGCAAAATTTGTGCTCGGTTACGCCAATCCTCTTTGACTTTTACCCATGTCTGCAAAAACACCTTGCAGTCAAAAAATCTTTCAATATCCTGGCGGGCAAATGTGCTGATTTTTTTAAGCATTGCTCCGCCCTTGCCTATTATGATACGCTTGTGCGTATCACGCTCGCAGTAGATTGTGGCGTCAATATCGAGGACGCCGTTATCCCTCGTTTTCATCTTTTCGATAACAACTGCCGTGCCGTGAGGAATTTCCTTGTCGCACAAACGCAGGATTTTTTCACGGATAATTTCGGCAACAATTACTCTCTCGGGCTGATCGGTGAGGGTGTCGTCGTCAAAATAATGGCCGCCCTCTCCCGCCTGATTTTTAAGCTCGTCAAGCAGTTCGTCAATTCCGCTGCCGTCCTGCGCGCTTACAGGCACAACGGCGTCAAAATTATAAAGCTTTGTATATTCAATAATCTGCTTTATTAACGCGTCTTTCTCCTTAAGCATATCAATCTTGTTAATTGCCAAAATCGCAGGCATACTAAGCGACTTAAATTTATCAATCAACGCAAGCTCGGTAGGTCCCGGCTCCCTACCCGCCTCGACAACCAGCATACAGCAGTCAACTCCGCCGACCGATTCGTTGACGGAACGCACCATGTATTTGCCAAGTGAATTTTTCGGTTTGTGCATGCCCGGAGTATCAAAGAAAACAAACTGACATTCTCCCTCTGTGAGTACGCCCGTAATTCTGTTTCGGGTGGTCTGAGGCTTGCTTGAAACAATGGCGATTTTCTGACCGAGTATTCTGTTGAGTATTGAGCTTTTACCCACATTCGGTCTGCCGACAATAGCAATAAAAGCCGATTTATCCGTATTTTTCATAATTACCTCTTATACAAAAATTCGGGGCAAACCGAACACAGTATGCCCCATGCATTATTTTTTAATTTTCAGTTTCAAGCTCAAAAGCTTCTCCTTTATTCCCGCAGGACCGAGCCACACAAACAGCACGGACGCAGCAGCGGAAATGACAAGCGGCACAAGCATTAAGGGATTGCAGACAAAATATGCGAAAATCTCAGAAATTTTCTCAAAATCAGCGAAAAAGACTACTCCTACCGCAGCCGCCGCTGCCGCAAGCACAAGCACAGCGCCCGCCGCCGCGTCCTTTGCCGCCTTTATGAGCGGTTCATATCTGTCTGCAATAAGGTTGCAAAGCTGTTCAATACAGGTGTTTACAATCTCGGCAAACAAAATAAGCGCTATCAAAATTATAAGCACCGCCATCTGAGCCGATGAAAAATCATAAAAAAGCGAAAACAGCAGAACATAAAATCCCGCAGCAATGTGAAACCTCATATGACTTTCGCTTTTTATCGTTCGCCAGATGCCCCTAAACGCGTATTTAAAGCTTAAAAACTGTTTTTTCATATCATATCTTCATCAATTATGTAGCTTGATGAAGCGGGAAGTCCGAGCTGTTCCATAATGAGCTCTTCCTTTTCTCTCATTCTCACTTTTTCAAGCTTTTCCATATGGTCGTATCCAAGCAGGTGAAGCACGCTGTGAGCGGTAAGATAGCCGACCTCTCTCTGAAGTGAGTGACCGAAAAGCTCAGCCTGATCTCTTGCCTTTTCCATAGAGATAACAACATCGCCTAAAATTTTCGCACCCGTTTCCATATCGGTGTCATACACGCCGTTTTCTCCCATCGGGAAAGAAAGCACATCCGTTTCGATGTCCTTGTCACGGTACTGCTTGTTAAGTTCTCTTATGCCCTTGTTATCTGTAAATGTAACGCTGATCTCTGCGGGTCCCTCAAACTTTTCAAGCTGAAGCACCGCGTTGCAGCAGCGGCGCACAAGCATTCTTATTCCCGTTGGAATCTTAACTGTCTTTTGCTTATTCGTTATAACTACCCTAATCTTGTTGTCTGCCATTTTACATCATTCCTTTCATTAATCTCACTTTATCGGCAAATTTCGGTTTATGCTTTTGGGTTTTCGTATTTAGCATACGCCTTTATTATATCTTGAACGAGTCTGTGACGCACAACATCACGTTCATCAAACCTGCAGCTTCCGATACCGTCTATGTTCCTCAAAATTTTTATGCAGTCTTTCAGCCCGCTTCTTGCGCCACGGGGCAAATCTATCTGTGTTATATCACCTGTAATTACCATTTTGGAGTTAAATCCGAGACGGGTAAGAAACATTTTCATCTGCTCGCTTGTTGTATTCTGAGCCTCGTCGAGGATAATAAAACTGTCATCAAGTGTTCTGCCTCTCATATATGCAAGCGGAGCCACCTCAATGTTGCCCCGTTCAACATATTTCTGATATGTCTCCGCTCCCAGCATATCAAACAACGCGTCATAAAGCGGACGCAGGTACGGGTCAACCTTACTCTGCAAATCACCCGGCAAAAAGCCCAGCTTCTCCCCTGCCTCAACAGCGGGTCGGGTAAGAATTATTCTGTTTACCTGCTTGCTTCTAAATGCGGTAACCGCCATAGCTACCGCAAGATAAGTCTTGCCCGTTCCGGCAGGACCTACGCCTATCGTAATTGTGTTATCGGCGATAAGGTTGCAGTACCGCTTTTGACCTATGGTCTTGGGCTTAATCGGCTTTCCCTTTGCGGTTATGCAAATACAGTCACCCGCAAGCTGCTCTATCTTTTCATCGCTGCCGTCATTGACAAGCGAAATGCAATAGCGAATGTTTTGCTCCGAGAGAGCCTCGCCCTTGTTTATAAGCTTTAAAAGACTGTCTATAACCCTGCACGACTTTGAAACGCTCTCGGCATCGCCCTCAATTTTCAGCTCGCTGTCACGGCAGATTATACGGACGCCGAATTCCTTTTCAATAAGTTTTATATTCTCGTCAAAACTGCCAAAAAGGGCAACGGCGCTTTCCATTCTGTCAATATTAATTACTTGTTCCGTACTGCAAAACTCCTATTTTCAGAAATTTTCAAAACAATTATACCACAAAACGCACAAGAAAACTCACAAAATATAGTTTTTTTTACTAAAAATTCAAATTTTGTAAAATATAACGAAAACAACTGAGTATATTATTAACCTATTTGTAATATATATAGTTATATTTTTTACAAAACAGATGTGCATAATAAAAAATTTACTTATCATTTTTTTAAACGCCGTAAAAACCGCGTTCCAATCGCAACTAAAGCGATTTGTTTCCGAAAATTAATAAATTTGCTTGACATTTTTCCGAGATTATATTATAATCCGTCTGTAAAGATTTTTACTTTACAGATAATCCTGCTTTTACGGCAAGGGGCTTTTAAAATGGAAAAAAACATCGAGGTTTCTCTGCTGTTTGATTTTTACGGCGAACTTCTAAAACCGTCGGGGCGTCAGGCAATAAATCTTTACTACAACGAGGATTTGTCGCTGTCGGAAATCGCGGACCAGCAGGGTATAACAAGGCAGGGCGTGCGTGACAGCATAAAGAGATGTGAACAGCAGCTTTTTGAATTTGAAAAAAAGCTGGGACTTTACAAAAGATTCTGCGAACTTGAGCAGGGCTTGGAGGACATTTCAAGGACCGCTCAAAAAATTTTTGACGAATCACAGGACACAAGCGCTAAGGCGCTTGCCGTTTGCATAAAAAAGACAGCAGATACACTTAAAGAATAAGAGGAAATCATATGGCATTTGAAGGACTTGCAGATAAACTCAGTAACGCGTTTAAAAAACTTAAAAACAAGGGCAAGCTTTCCGAAAATGATGTTAAGGAGGCAATGCGGGAAGTACGGCTTGCGTTGCTTGAGGCCGATGTAAACTACAAAGTTGCAAAAGACTTTACAAACAAGGTTACCGAGCGTGCCGTGGGACAGGATGTAATGGAAAGCCTTACTCCGGCTCAAATGGTAATAAAAATAGTTGATGAAGAACTTACCTCTCTTATGGGAGGCGACAGCGCAAGAATCGAATTTGCCTCAAAACCACCCACAATTATTATGATGTGCGGCCTTCAGGGTTCGGGTAAAACGACCCACACGGCAAAGCTTGCAAAAATGCTCAAGGCTCAAAACCGCAGACCTTTGCTTGTTGCCTGCGACATATACAGACCCGCGGCTATCGAGCAGCTAAAGGTTGTCAGTGCAAATGCCGGGGTTCCCGTATTTGAAATGGGAAATGAAAACCCTGTTAAAATCGCAAAAGCGGCTGTAAAGCACGCAAAAGACTACGGCAACGATGTTGTGATTTTAGATACGGCGGGACGACTTCACATTGACGAGGCTCTTATGAATGAGCTGAAAGAAATAAAGTCCGAGGTTGAGCCCGACGAAATTTTGCTTGTAATCGACTCTATGACGGGTCAGGACGCCGTAAATGTGGCAAAAAGCTTTAATGAGCTGCTTGAAATTTCAGGCGTGATTCTTACGAAGCTCGACGGCGACACAAGAGGCGGCGCGGCTCTCTCTGTAAAAGCAGTTACGGGCAAGCCCATTAAGTTTGCGGGCACGGGCGAAAAGCTTGACGACATCGAGGTATTCCACCCCGACCGTATGGCAAGCCGTATTCTCGGAATGGGCGATGTGCTGACGCTTATTGAGGACGCACAAAGCAAAATCGACCAAAAGAAAGCCGAACAAATGGCTCAGAAGATGATGAGCAGCAAGTTTGACTTTAACGACTTGAACGAACAGTTTGAGCAGATTAAAAAAATGGGTCCTCTAAAGGGAATCCTCGCAAAAATCCCCGGCGTTGGCAAACAGCTTGACGGCGTTGATATTGACGACAGACAGATTGACTGGGTGCAGGCAATAATACTTTCCATGACAAAGGAAGAAAGAAGCAACCCCTCCCTTCTTAATCCGTCAAGAAAACGCAGAATAGCCGCAGGCTCAGGCAGAAGCGTTGAGGAGGTAAACCGCCTTATTAAGCAGCTTGAGCAAATGCAAAAGATGATGAAGCAGCTTAGGTCAAAAGGAAAAAACGGCAAAAAGAAAAAGAGAAATATGCTCCCGGGTCTCGGCGGAATGCCGATGGGCGGAATGCCGCCGTTTAAGTAAGTCATTCATCCAAAATATTGGTGAATATAAAATTATAATTCAGAGGTGAAAATTATGGCAGTAAAAATCAGACTCAGAAGAATGGGCTCAAAGAAAGCTCCTTTTTACAGAGTAGTCGTTGCAGACTCAAGATACCCCAGAAACGGTCGTTTTATTGAAGAAATCGGAACATACGATATTCTCAAGAACCCCAGCGAATTCAAGGTAGATCAAGAGGCTGTTAAGAAGTGGATTGCTAACGGTGCACAGCCCACAGACACAGTAAAGGCACTTCTCAAGAAAAACGGCGTAATTGAATAATTGCGAAACAAGAAAGGACTTATATTATGCAGGAATTACTTTCTATCATCGCAAAAGGTCTTGTTGACGACCCCGATTCCGTCAGCGTAGAGGCTGACGCTCCATCGGAAGACGGCACAGTTGTTTATCACATTCATGTTGCCGAAAGCGATATGGGCAGAGTTATAGGTAAGCAGGGCAGAATTGCCAAGGCCATCCGCACTATTGCCCGCAGCGCTGCTATTCGCAGCGACGAAAAAATCGTGGTTGAAATAGACTGAGTCAAATCTTACGGCGGCGTTCGCTTATGCGGACGTCGCTTTGATTTTTTATTTTTACATTTTCGGATTTCATATAATCAAAAAAATCAAATGTCCCGATACCCGATTCGGGCAGACAGGTTAATATATCATTAAACCTTCTTTGCATGACCGTTTTCAAGCAGTTTCCTGCAAGGTAAAATAAAGGCGGTTACAGCTTAAAAAGACCTGTAACCGCCGTGAAATTTTGATAATTTTCAATGTATCCTTACACAAACCCCTGATGATTTCCGCTTACCCTGAGCAAATGAAATTTGTTTTTTCTGTAAGTAAGTATCCCCTCTTTCTGCATACGGCTGAGTTCCTTTGACAAAGCAGTACGCTCTACATTGAGATAATCAGCCATCTGCTGACGGTCAAAAGGCACGGAAAATTCCATTGACCCGCGCCTGACGGCCTCTGAAGATAAATAAGTCATAACCCTTGTCCGAATACTTTTTGATGCAATGCAGAACACCCGACCTGACCATGCGAGATTTTTCTCCGTTGAAAGCACAAGCAGGTTGTACAGCAGTTTTCCGTACCACGATTTAGTCTGATTTTTGTCTGTCAACAGCACACCCAAGTCGGCAAACAACACAGTGCTGTCCTCAACCGCCGTAACATCAACCATTATCGGCACCCTGCAAAAGGCATAGGTTTCGGCAAATGCCTCTCCCTCTGAAATATTGTGCAGTATCATACGGTTTCCCCAAAAATCAATATTTTCAATGTAAATTTTTCCTGAAATTAATATTCCGAAGCGCTGCGTTTTGTCACCGGTACGGAATAAAACACTTCCTTTCTTATATTCAGCCTCATGAATACCGCCGCACAGCGTAAGGTCTTTAAATTCACCGTCTGTTATTTTGTCAAAAACAGGATGATTTATAGGAAACATAAAAAACTCCTTTTCGTTGTTTTAACCACATACTTATCATTTTTATTGTACTATAATAAAGCCAATAAAACAAGGAGGCATAATCAAATGATTAGAAGAATTATTCAGATAGACGAAGAAAAATGCAACGGCTGCGGCGCATGCGCAGACGCCTGTCACGAGGGCGCAATAGGAATGGTAAACGGAAAAGCAAAATTGCTTCGTGACGATTACTGCGACGGTTTGGGCGACTGTCTTCCCACCTGCCCAACAGGTGCAATCAGCTTTGTTGAGCGTGAGGCGATGCCGTATGACGAACAGGCGGTAATGGAAAATCAAAAAAGCAAAGCCAAAGCTCACGGCTGTCCGGGAAGCCGAATAAGGCAGTTCAGCCGTGCCGTAGAAATCCCGCAGACCGAATCCGCACCGTCCGAATCACAGCTTGGACAATGGCCGTGTCAAATCAAGCTTGTACCTGTAAACGCACCGTATTTTGACGGGGCAAAGCTTTTAATTGCGGCAGACTGCACGGCATACGCCTATGCTAATATGCACAAAAAATTTATGTGCGGAAAAATAACGCTCATAGGTTGTCCTAAGCTTGACAGCATTGATTACAGCGAAAAATTAACACAAATCATTCAAAACAACGATATAAAAAGCGTGCAAATTGTAAAAATGGAGGTTCCGTGCTGTACGGGTCTTGAAATTGCGGCTAAAAAAGCGCTTAAAAACAGCGGAAAATTCATTCCGTGGCAGGTAGTCACCGTTACGGTTGACGGTAAAATATCGGATAATTAAAATTCTGTTCGATTATAATAAAATATACAGAGGTGCAATTATGAGTATTAAAATAAAAAACATAAATCACGGAGAAGTTCTTCCGCTGAAAAATCAAATAGCATATCAGGAGGGGCAGGTAGTCAGTAAAACGCTTGCTCAAAACGATGCGGTAAGCGTCACGCTGTTTTCCTTTTCAAAGGGCGAGGAAATCAGCACCCACAAGTCAGACGGCGACGCCTTTGTCACCTGCCTTGACGGTGTCGGAAAGATCACCATAGACGGCGCAGAGTATCTGCTGCACCAGGGCGAATCCATTGTTATGCCCGCAGGACACCCTCATGCGGTTTACGGCGAAGAAAATTTCAAAATGCTTCTTGTCGTTATATTTTAATTTTACCCCACGCTTTCAGGGATTATATGTAGGTTTGTCAATGATGTGTTACAAAATTAGAAGACTTCACCGTTGGACAAAAAGGCATTAATAAAGTCAGCGGGAGATTTCCAATTTAAAGGACGAATAGGAAAAATATTGTAATTTCTGCTGTGAACAGCTAATTGCTTTTTAAAATCGTCAAAAGAGTAAAACTTATGAGTGGCATAGAAATATTCATTATCTTTTCTATGGCTTCTCTCAACCTTACCATTGTGTCTTGGAGTATACGGACGTATGATTTTATGCTCAATACCATAATGCTTAAGACGAGCTTCAAAGAGAGTTTCCGTTCTTTTTTCAGAAGAACAAAGACGCTTGGTAAACTCCATGCCATTGTCAGTCTGAATACAGTGTATGGGAAACTTAAAAGCCTTAACAAGTTGGTCAATAAACTGAGCAGAAGAAAGAGAACTATGGTCTTTAAAAGCTGCCAAATAGCGAAAACGAGAATATTCATCAATAGCTGTATATTGGTAATATTTCTCACCCTGAGCATCACCGACAATGCAGGAAGCAGGAACAAATTTAACATCAACCTGTACTCTTTGACCGGGAAAAGACATTTTTTCATAGGGTTTTGGGATATATTTAGGATTTTTAGGTTTTACAGCCATTTGTCCTTGCTTTCTTAAAACACGGTAAAGTCCTGTAATAGAACGAGTGTATCCTCGTTGTCGAAGCTTCACCCAGAACACAACCAAGCCTGCGTTTGGGTTTCTTTTTCGCATATCAGCTATCAGTTTTAACTCTGACTCAGTATGTTGATTTGGATGGCTGTGAGGTCTGTGTGATTTATCGGCTAACGATTTTAGAGTTCCGTCATATCTTTTAAGCCAACGATAGATATATTGACGGTTGGTTTTGTATCTGATAGCAGCTTTTGTTACTCCATATTTCTGAGAATATTTAATTAGGGCTTGACGATACAGTATGTTTTGTGTTACAGTTTTCATGACGAATAGGTTACCTGCCTTTCAGTTGTGGTGTCGCAACTTAACTGTATCACAGGTTTTCCTATTCGTCACTCTTTTTTTCTTAATGTAACACATCTATTGTAATCCTACAAACATTGACTCAAATGTTTTTAAATACGCTTGACAATCATATTAAAAAATATTAAAATATACAGGTAACGTCAATAAATAAACGTTTCATTTCAACTGTATTTTTTCTCAAATATCACTTTTGCTCATATGTTTGTTTAATAAAACATTTGTCTTTTATAGCTGTTATTTTTTATATGTCAAAGTGATTATAATGTAACTGACTCGAAAATTTTCGAAAAAGTGTCAGTTTTGTCCGCTAAGAATCCAGTGTTTCTGCGGGCTCCCGCAGTTCGAAAAACCGAATATTTTGCAGTTCTTTCCGTCAGTTCTTTCCAAAAGTTTTTTCTTCGCAAAAAACATCAGGAAAATGGCGGGCTGACATATACGGAAGCGTATCGAAGTGGTCATAACGGGCCTGACTCGAAATGTTGCGCTGTTTTGAGAAGTCAAAGCTTCACCAAGCCTTTAACAATGCGGGTTTACGGCATATTAACAGCTTTGAGACACGCTGAGTTCTAATGAAAATTCTAATAAAATTAAATAATGCGTTAACCTCGCGAATGCGAGTTAACATATACGGAGACGTATCGAAGTGGTCATAACGGGGCTGACTCGAAATCAGTTTGCCGGCAACGGCACGCGAGTTCGAATCTCGCCGTCTCCGCCAGAAATGCGGCTTAGACCGCAAAAAAGCCGCAAGGAAATTTCCTTGCGGCTTTTTTCATTACATAAGGAGGAATAAAATGTCTTTTAAAAACGATATACCAAATTATAAATCTTACAGTGAAGAAAAATATCATATGCAAACAGTACCGAGTACTGTATGGTCTGAGTTAGAGGGTTTGATAAGAAGATATTCTAACAATGCTTCTACACTAAAAGGATATTTAAATCGCTTCTCTGAAATTATACCTTGCGAGCCAACAACAAATTGGGGATGGGATTTTTTAGCCAATGATATTAGCAATTTTGTTTATGCTATAAAAAGAAAAGTAGCTAACGGTCGCTTTGATGTATTTATGGATTGCATGGCGGTATTAGTTGATGGTGTTTTAGGTAGAGATGAAGAAATTAATGAGTTTTTTGAAGAACACAGAATTGGATATTATTGTTTTATAGATACTTTTAATTTTCGTGTACATTGGTGTGTAAAGGATGATTCTGACATAGTAGATGAAATGTCGGCAACAAAGATCATGGTGAAATCTGCTTCTCAACAAGCTTATGATGAATTTGAAAATGCTATCAAATCATTAGAGAATTCAAAAAATGAGCGTTCAAGAAAAGACGCTGTCAGAAGTTGTGTAAGTGCAATGGAGGCAGTAATAAAAGCTTACGGAAATGATGACGAAATCGGAAATGCCACTAAAATCCTACGGGCTGAAAAAGTGTGGGGGCTCGAAGATATAGTCAAGGAAGGACATTCCATTTTTAATACCATGCATCGTCTTTATCCCGATTTGAGACATGGTTCAACAGAAATTAGCACAATGTCGATTGAAGAAGCAGAATATTGGATTGGAAGAATTTCAAATTATCTAAAATATATGAAAAAAATGGCCAATAAAAATGGTCGTGATTAAAACAAAAATAGCTACCCCGCTGAGAAAATCGGTGGGCATTCTGTTATAGTAAGGGAGTAAAAATCGATTTCCTGTATGATAAAAATCTTTTTATCCTTAACGTATCCTTGCATCTTGAATATATCCAATTGCTTCGATGTCATTGCAATAGGTATATCCGAGGTAGGATTTGTGTAGGTCATCTCTGCCAAGGGCAACGAGCATTTGCTATGGATATGGATTGCAACCGCTGTCCTCAGTTTCGGTGCAGCGCTCTTTAAGATACATATACAGTTTATATAAATAATTTCTGTATTCACCTATGATAAGACCGTCTCGCTGTTTGCGGAGATAATCAAGTTTTTCGGCTATCTGTTCTTGTGTCAGAATTTTTTTAATCAAAGTTTTCACCTCTTTTCATTCTTCTTTTGCATCGCCGTTACTCGTTTTCACGCTCTCGCCGTTGCTTATATTTGAATTCTCGGATGAGTTCTTTATATCTGTCGGTGCGTGGATTGGATAATTTTTGCGGCGATGCCATATAGCATATAAATTCTTCCTTCACACAGTATTGAGTGCTGCCGATTTTTATACCGTGCAGTGCTTTTTCTTTGATCAGTTTATGAATCCGCTGAGGAGCGAATCCTGTAAGAGATGCTGCCGTTTGTGTGGGCAGCGCATCAGGAAACTCTGCCCATTCTTTTTCAAGCCACAGTCGGAAGGCTTTGCTGTTTTCCGCAGTCGGCTCTAAGATACGGCGCGGGTGGTGCTCGGTACGATTTGAAAATTTGCCGACAAGCTCTGCTAAAAAGCCGTCCTCTGTTTCCATACGGTACTTAAATTTTTCTGCCTCTTCTCTGCTCACACGGTACTTATGCGTCGCATGTCCTGTGTTTTCATGCGGAATATAATCATGATCCATCAGATATTTCATCTTCCGGGTAGAGATGTGCAGATACTGCCGCAGTTCGCTCCCGCTCATAAAATCTTTTTCCATATTGCACTCCTTATGTAACAGGCACTCCGCAGAGTGCCTTTATTTTTATTCTTTTCCCATATTCAGAATGTCCGTCATAATATCCGCGCTCGCCTGTTTGCTCGCTTTATCCAAGTGCGCATAGATATTGCTGGTGGTGGCAAGGTCAGAGTGTCCGAGGAAGTTTGACACATTGATCAGCGGCACGTTCTGGCTGATGAGAAGGCTCGCAAAAGTGTGTCTTAGGTCATGAAAGCGTATATGCCGCAGACCGTATTTCTTTAACAGGTCATTGAAGTGCTGTGTCACATAGCTCGGCCGTATCAGCTCGCCCAGTTCATTGACGCAGACGAAGTCGTCATATTTCCGGTTGTAACTTCCCTTGAACAGCCTGCGGTACATGTTCTGTTTTTCCTTTTCTTCCGTCAGCATCTCATACACCGGGTCGGGCAGAGGCAGTGTACGCCTGCTGGACTTGTTTTTCATTTCCTCTTCGGGCCGGACGATAACCTTGCCGTTTTCTTTGTACTCGACGATTTTGGTATCCAGAAGCACGGTCTTCTTCTCCCAGTCGATCCGCGACCAGCGAATCCCCAGTGCTTCGCTCCGGCGCAGTCCCATACCGCCTGCAAGAAGAATTGCCGGATAGATCACATCCGTCCGCGTCAGTTCCAGCAGAGTTACAAGCTCCTCCTTGCTGTAATTTGCGCCGTGGAATTTGTTTTTCTTCGGACGGTCAATTCGGTCAAAGGGATTGACATCGATCATTCCGTCCTTGAACGCCTGCTTGAATGCGCGGTGCAGAATGGCGTGATAGTGGATCACCGTGTTGGAAACCACACCGTCTGCATAGAGCGTTTCATAAAAATCTTCTACATCTTTCACGGTGATGTTTCCGACTGTCAGATGGCTTCGGGCAGAAAAATACCGCCGAATCTTACCGTAAATCATGGAATGGTAACTTTCGACGGTGTTCTTCTGCAGATTCTGCTGTATCTTTTTGAGGTAGCCGCACATATATTCAAAGATCGGAATATCTGACGGCGGACGGTTTCCCCGGGCAAGCCTTTCGGCGTATTCCTCCTCAAACTGTTTGACTACCTCGCGGAAGGCTTTGTTTACTTTGGATTTATTGCTTCCCTCGGGCAGTCCCAGAGAGCGCCAGACCGGTTTGCTTTTTCCGTTTTCTTTCGTTTGGATCACGGCGTAGAGCCGTCCTTTTTTAGGCTGTACGCTTGCAGGAAGGGTGTTTGATGCTGCCATGGTTCTTAGCTCCTTTCTTGTTTTTCTTCTCATCGACACACACAATACCACAAGTGTTTTGAGAAGTCCAGACAATATTTGAAGCCATTTTCGTGAAAGTTACGCCGGGGTGCGAAGATGTTTTTTCTCCCTGCCTGAGATACTGTATCAGTTCCGACTTTGCGATTCTGTTTTCCCTGCCGACCTTCACAGCCGGGAGCTTTCCTTCCGCGATGAGCTTATACACCGTCTTGGTGCTGACGCGCAGAATCTGCGCCGTTTCTTTTACATTAAGTGCGGCGGGATAGCCGCAAAGTGATTTTGTGATTTCTTTTTTGGTCATAGATTATCCTCCTACATATTCATTGTAAATTTCTGTTCCTCTGTTTCTTTTTCTTCCGCCGGTGTGTCATCACGGTGTGCAAGTTCCGAGACGATACCCACGGCAAGACCAATGAGAGCACCGGCATTGGCAGCGGCTTGCTGCGCCTCAATCCGCTTCCGGCGTTCCTCCGGATCCTCTGTATCGTTTTCTATTATCCTACCAGCTTCCAAAATACCACGGATACGATTACCGATAACAAGACCGCCGCCACTGATGTGCCGATCAGAATCTGCATAAACTTGCGATTCAGCCTGTCGATCGCCGTAGTTAAATTCTTGATTTCTTTGTCCATAGCCGAAGAGAGTTTCAAAATAAATTCTTCTTGATTCTTCCCAGCCTGTTCGGCGGATGCCTGCATCTCCTGCACCGTCATGCTGTTTTCCTCGATCAATGTTCTCACTGCTTTCTGATTTTCCGCTGTCAGTTTCGCAACTGTATTCTCCATATACGACACTTCGATTTCCTGAATCTCCTGAAAGCGGTCTTCCAGCTCTTTCTTGGTTGCCAGTTTGTCGATCATCCGATAGAGCGTCGGCTGAAAGGTTACGATCTGTTTTGCCAAATTGAGTTCCGTTGTTCTCTGCGTTACCGGTATCGCATAGACCACCGGCTGGTACGGCTGAAGTTCCAGTTCTGTTATGGCTTCGGCATTCTTCTGTATCAGCAAATCCACTGCACTGTTTTTCTGTGATTTGTTCTCTGAGTTGTAATTCATATTCTAAATTTCCTTTCCGATATTTTTCGTCGTGCAGTTTGATATCCCTGCACTTCATTCCGTTGGGACAGGTGAACGTGATATATTTTCTCTCGTCTGTCCATGTGATTTGATAGCCGCGGCGGTTCATCTCAAGAATAAAGTTCGCACGGCTTCCGCATTTCTGCATTGCTTTTTCGATGTCTGCCATCAGACGGAATTTCCAGCTTTGGCCTTTTGCCGCCGCACGGTATTCCCGGGAAGAAAGTTTTGCTCCTGATTCTTCATAAGGCTTAAGCGTTGAAAGCCCGTGCCGCGAACAGATTTCATCGCTGATGCCCCGAAGGATTTTGAGCGTGTTCGGATTTTGTCTCAGCTTGTATCCGGTTTCAAAGCTCACCGAGTTGATGACAAAGTGAGAGTGAATGTGTTCGGCATCCGAGTGTGTTGTTACCAGCACCTCATAACCCGGCCACGCTTTTTCGGCAAACTCCAGGGCAACCTCGTGTGCTTTCTCAGCCGTGACTGATTCATCCGGAGAAAAGGACTGCACATACTGATAAAAATTGATGCCGTCTGTCTTTTTGTACGCGCCTTTGGTTGCCATGAATTCCGTGAAGGCATTTTTACCATTGCAATTCACGCCGCCGACCAGGCTGCGTCCGCTTTGCCGGTCAAAGACTTTTTTGTCCTGCGTGCAGTAATCAATCACACCTTTCATTGCGCTCACGGTCTGTTTACTTTCCCGAATATAGGTCACCGTTGCCATTGCTTGTTCCTCACAATCTCAAGCAGAACATCGTAGATTTTCTTCTGCCCGTCGATGACATCCTGAAAATTATACGATGTGAAAGCGCCGGAATGAATTTTTGCCGCGATCTGATTGATGTTGTTGCCGATGCGTTTGAGTTCAATCAGCAGAGGTTTTACATCTTCCGCAACATGAATCGGTGTTTCCAGTGACAGTGTCACCAGATAATCCGTTACATTCCTGTTCGCTTTTGCGGCATTCTTTTGGATGCGTTCCTTTTCTTTTTGCGTTACACGTATGGTCAGCGTAGTATCCCGTCTTCTTTTATCTGCTGTATTCATAAATTACGATCCTTTCTGTTGTTTTGTAAGTGGGTCCGGGCTTCCGCCCGTTATTGTGCGAACGATTCGCGGCGGTCGGCGGACAGCCGGACGCTCTGCTTGCCCCGGACTAAAGTCCGGGAAATCCCGTAATCACAGGCATCTCCGTATCACGCCGAAATTCGCCCATATTCGGCGAAAGAGTTGCAGGCGGATGTGTTTCCCGCATATTCTTTTATTCTGCCTGAAACCGCCTTTATTCGGCTCACCGCGGCGTTTCAGTGACGCAAGGAACGAAAGGAACGCAATTTTCACCGCACGGCTGTTTTGCGTCATTTACGTCACTTTCGTCACCGTCAGAAGAAAAATAGGAAATATCCAGCAGTCTCTGCCCGTTGCTTCGGCGGTTTTCAAAGAAAACTCCCTGCTCTTCCAGTGAATATCGCCATCGGTTCATCATCTGCTTGAAGCCTTTTACCGATACCGATTTTCCGTAATAGGCGCTGAACTGATCAGCGAAGTCAGAGTTCGTTCCGCTGAAAGAAATTTTCTCTTTCATAAAAGCAATCAGACCGTTCATTTCCTCCGGCAGAATGAGCTGTGGACTTTCAAGGCTGTCTGACACAAGATTCCAGACACAAGTCTCCGGCGAGAGCTGAAGCTCCAGTTCACGATAGCCGGTATCGCGGCTTGCGCAGATGAGTGTTGCTCCTGCAGCGTTACGCCTGCTCTTGTCAAGAATAAACAGCGCGTCCATGGCACCGCTGATACCGGTCGTGCCGGACAACTTGTTCAGCGGATCGCTGTCGCCCTGCTTTCGCAGGTGATGCACAAGCAGAACGGAAATACCCAGTTCGTCCGCCAGCGCTTTGATCTGCCGCACTTCTTCATAGTCGTTGGCATAGGAAGTATCAGCGGTACGGTTTCGGATGATCTGAAAGGTATCGATCGCAACCAGAACGGTATCGGGATGCTCTGATACAAAATTACGGATCTGATCGTCAAGACCATCTGTCAGCGTTCCGGCGGCAACGGCAAAGAAAACATTGGGCGGAACCTCGTCGGTGATTTTGTTGAGACGTTCCTGAACACGGCGCAGAGGATCCTCCAGACACAAATAAAGCGTGGTGCCTTTTTTCGTAGGCAGGTTCCAGATCTCTTCACCTTTTGCGATACGGATGCACAGGTCAAGCACCATCCAGGACTTGCCGATCTTCGGTGCACCGCCGAGCATGGACACACCCTGCGGCAACAGTGTTTCGACACAAAACCTGGTCGGTACAAGTCTCATGTCCATGAGTGTTTCACCGTCTATGACAGTGAGTTTGTTTTTGGTTTCATTCATTTCAAACCAATCCTTTCTGCAATATTTTCGGATACAAAAACTCCCGCCTTATAAAAAGTGGGAGCAGTATCCATATTGCAAACAGAAAGGTTTTTTGATATAATATCCGTGAAAAGGAGGCGTGAAGTGAACCCCAAAGTTTAGACAAATAAATATTAAATTTGAATAGAATGAGTTCGGTATTGCACCGGGCTCATT
>CALYBP010000018.1 GCA_944415425.1 uncultured Ruminococcus sp.
TATGATATCTCAATTATTGTGAAGGAGGGAAGCAAAGTGCCAAGAAGAGGTTCTATTGCGAAGCGTGACGTATTACCGGATCCGCTTTATAATTCAAAACTTGTAACTCGTCTTATCAACAACATTATGTACGACGGTAAAAAGGGCGTTGCTCAGAAAATAGTTTACGGTGCATTTGATATTATTGCTGAAAAGACAGGTAATAACCCGCTTGAGGTTTTTGAACAGGCTATGGAAAATGTTATGCCCGTTCTCGAGGTAAAGGCTCGCCGTGTCGGCGGCGCAACTTACCAGGTTCCTATGGAGGTTCGCCCCGAAAGACGCCAGACACTCGGACTTCGTTGGATTTCAACTTATTCAAGAGCCCGCAGTGAAAAGACAATGAAAGAAAGACTTGCAGGAGAAATCCTCGACGCCACAAACAGCATGGGCGGCGCATTCAAAAAGCGTGAGGATACTCATAAGATGGCTGAAGCTAACAAGGCTTTCGCTCATTACAGATGGTAATCTTACATTACCACTCTATTTTAATAGGAGGATTTTATGCCAAGACAGGTTTCACTTGAACAAACAAGAAATATCGGTATCATGGCTCATATTGATGCCGGTAAGACAACCACAACAGAGCGTATCCTGTATTATACCGGCGTAAACCATAAGATTGGTGAAACACACGATGGTGCTTCTACAATGGACTGGATGGTTCAGGAGAAAGAGCGTGGTATCACAATCACATCGGCTGCTACAACAGCTTTCTGGAAAGGAAGCAAGCATCAGTACAAGCCTCACAGAATCAACATCATTGATACCCCCGGTCACGTTGACTTTACAGTTGAAGTTGAGCGTTCGCTTCGTGTGCTTGACGGATCAGTAACAGTTCTTTGTGCAAAGGGCGGCGTTGAGCCTCAGTCTGAAACCGTATGGCGTCAGGCTGACAACTACGGCGTTCCGAGAATGGTTTATGTTAATAAAATGGACATCATGGGTGCAAACTTCTACCATGTTGTTCAGATGATGAAGGACAGACTTAAATGTAATGCTGTCCCGATTCAGCTTCCTATCGGTGCTGAAAGTGATTTCAGCGGTATTATCGACCTCGTAACAATGAAGGCTGAAATCTATCACAATGAGGACGGCACAGATTACAGCGAGGAAGAAATTCCGGAGGATATGCAGGATTTGGCCAACGAGTACCATGAAAAACTCATCGAATCGGTTGCAGAGCTTGATGAGGATCTTATGGAAAAATACTTCGGCGGCGAAGAGATCACAGTTGACGAAATAAAGAAAGTTATAAGAAAGGCAACCATTGAAAATAATATGGTTCCCGTAACATGCGGTTCATCATATCGTAACAAGGGCGTTCAGATGCTTCTTGACGCTATTGTTGATTATATGCCCGCACCTACCGATGTTCCTGCTATCAAGGGCGTTGACCCCGAAACAGGCGACGAGGTAGAAAGACATTCTTCAGACACAGAGCCTTTTGCAGCTCTTGCGTTTAAGATTGCTACCGACCCGTTCGTTGGTAAGCTCTGTTTCTTCCGTGTATATTCAGGTACCGTTTCGACGGGTACTACTGTTTATAACTCGGTTAAGGATACAAACGAGCGTATGGGAAGAATTCTCCAGATGCACGCTAACGACAGAAAAGATATTGACTGCTGCTACGCAGGTGATATTGCGGCTGCCGTTGGTCTTAAGAATACAACAACCGGTGATACTCTCTGCGACGAGAAGCACCCTGTAATTCTTGAATCAATGGAATTCCCCGAACCTGTTATCCGTGTTGCTATTGAGCCCAAGACAAAAGCAGGCCAGGAAAAGATGGGTATTGCTCTTGCAAAGCTTGCTGAAGAAGACCCGACATTCAGAGCTTATACAGATGAGGAAACCGGACAGACAATCATCGCAGGTATGGGTGAGCTTCACCTTGAGATTATTGTTGACCGTCTTCTCCGTGAATTTAAGGTAGAAGCTAACATCGGTGCACCTCAGGTTGCATACAAGGAGACAATCCGCAAGGAAGCTTCCGTTGATGAGAAGTATGCCCGTCAGTCAGGCGGTAAGGGTCAGTACGGTCATGTTAAGATCAATGTATATCCCAACAAGGACAAGGGATATGAATTTGTTAATAACATTGTCGGCGGTGCTATTCCTAAGGAATACATTCCTGCTGTTGACCAGGGTATCCAGGGCGCAATGCTTTCGGGTGTTGTTGCAGGCTACAATGTAGTTGATGTTAAGGTTGAGCTTTATGATGGTTCATATCACGAGGTTGACTCCTCTGAAATGGCATTTAAGATTGCAGGTTCTATGGCATTCAAGAGTGCTATGAAGAAGGCTGATCCTGTACTTCTTGAGCCTATCATGAAGGTTACCGTAATCACTCCTGAGGAGTATCTCGGTGATGTTATCGGAGACCTTAACTCACGCCGCGGTATGATTCAGAGCATGGAAGCTGAAAACGGCGCTCAGCGTGTTATCGCTCATGTACCGCTTTCTGAAATGTTCGGTTATGCAACGGATATGCGTTCAAAGACACAGGGACGCGGTCAGTATGTAATGGAACCCGACACATATGCTGAGGTTCCGAAGAACATTGCTGAGAAAATTATGAGCGAAAGAGCAAAGAAAGACTGATCTACCGCTTTTTAGCTTAAATTTTAAAAATCTATTGATTTTTTTATAAAATATTGATACAATATCAATAAATCTATTGTAAATCAATTTTACAAAAATAAGGAGGAAATTTCCAATGGCAAGAGAAAAATTTGAAAGAAATAAACCCCATGTTAACATTGGTACTATCGGCCACGTTGACCATGGTAAAACAACACTTACTGCTGCTATCACAAAGGTTCTCAACCTTGAAGGCGACGCTGATTTCGTTGATTACGCTAACATCGATAAGGCTCCTGAAGAGAGAGAGCGTGGTATCACAATCAACACAGCTCACGTTGAGTACGAGACAGCAAAGCGTCACTATGCGCATGTTGACTGCCCCGGACACGCTGACTATGTAAAGAACATGATCACAGGTGCTGCTCAGATGGATGGCGCTATCCTCGTTGTTTCAGCTGCTGACGGTCCTATGCCTCAGACAAGAGAGCACATCCTTCTCTCACGTCAGGTTGGCGTTCCTTACATCGTTGTATTTATGAACAAGACTGACCAGGTTGACGATCCTGAGCTTCTTGAGCTTGTTGAAATGGAAATTCGTGACCTCCTCAACGAGTACGAGTTCCCCGGCGATGACACACCTATCATCAAGGGTTCAGCTTATCTTGCTCTTACAAGCGATTCTAAGGATCCTAACGCTCCTGAGTACGCTTGCATTCACGAGCTTATGGATGCTGTTGACGAGTTCATTCCTACTCCTGACCGTAAGGCTGACCAGCCGTTCCTTATGCCTGTTGAGGATGTATTCACAATCACAGGCCGTGGTACTGTTGCTACCGGTAGAGTTGAAAGAGGTCAGGTTAAGACTTCTGAGGAAGTTGAAATCGTTGGTCTTACAGACGAAAAGAGAAAAGTTGTTGTTACAGGTCTTGAGATGTTCAGAAAGACTCTTGACTATGCAGAGGCAGGCGACAACGTAGGTGTACTTCTCCGTGGTGTTCAGAGATCTGAAATCCAGAGAGGTCAGGTACTTGCAAAGCCCGGTACAATTCACCCCCACACAAAGTTCCGTGGTCAGGTTTACGTTCTTACTAAGGACGAGGGCGGCCGTCACACACCTTTCTTCAACAACTATCGTCCCCAGTTCTATTTCAGAACAACTGACGTTACAGGTACAATCTCTCTTCCCGAGGGCGTAGAGATGTGCATGCCTGGTGATAACGTAGAGATGGATGTTGAGCTTATCACTCCTATCGCTATCGAAGTTGGTCTTCGTTTCGCTATCCGTGAAGGTGGTAGAACAGTTGGTTCAGGCGCAGTTATCGCTATTAACGAGTAATTTCTGTTATTCTGACTAAATAATTAGCTTATTAGGCTGCTTTGAGTGTTCAAAGCAGCCTTTTATGTATATATTAAGATAATAACAGACTCATAAACTTAGAAAAAACATTCCGCCAAACAAGTCTGCGGAAGATTATGGGGTAAAAGCTATTTAGTTTGTGTTAAGATGTGTATACAAGTTTTGAAAACCGACAGAGATTTTGCTTGATTGAGCAATTTGTTTTGTCCTTTTATTTTAAGGCTAAGGCGTAATTTAGTAATGTTAGCTTTTTTTAATAAGATTTGAATACAGAAAATTTGATAACTGAAATAGATATTGTGGAGATGTGGGAAATGAATCGCAATGAATTAGAAAAATATATACTTGAAACTTACAATTCAGAATTTGATTATCCATGGTTGAATAATCCTAACTACGAGGTCTTTAGACACAGTAACGATAAAAAGTGGTTTGCTTTAATTATGGATGTTCCGAAGAGAAGATTGGGGTTAATCGGTAATGATGTTATTGATGTTGTCAACTTAAAATGCGATCCGATATTGATAGGCAATCTGCAAAATGAAAATGGATTTTTCCCTGCGTACCACATGAATAAGGAACATTGGATTACTGTTGCTTTGGATGGAAGTGTGTCGGATGAGCAAATTAAAATGTTGGTAGACATGAGTTTTGACTTAACGTCTTTGAAAAGGGAAAATTGCAAATGATTTTTTGTTAAATAATTATAGCTTATTTGTTTTGCTGTTTGAAATTTCCAGGTAATCTTATGTTGTCGAATTTTACTCAAACGGTCTGCTTAGCTTTTAAATTGGCTTTCTTTTGGCAGAGTTTTTTGCATGGGACTTTGATTTATATTTAACTCAAGACCATAAAATTTAATTTATTGCTAAATATTTACCAAAAGAAATTTTATTAATAATTCAATACAGCGTAAAAATGTAACAGATTATCGGTCGGTATATTATACAAACAAGCATATAATTTTGAAAAATGTGTATTGAAAGGCTGTTAAAATTAATGTATAATAATATTTTAGGGCAATATATTTTACTCTAAAATAAATCGAAAAGGAAGTAGTTTTATGGCTAAGAAACAATTTAAGTCAGAGTCAAAAAGACTTCTTGACCTTATGATTAATTCAATTTATACTCACAAGGAGATTTTTCTGCGCGAGCTCATTTCAAATGCAAGCGACGCAATAGACAAACTCTGTTTCATTTCTCTGACAGATGACAAGGTGGGAATGGACAGAAGCGACTTCAAAATTACAATTGATGCCGATAAGGAAAACCGTATACTTAAAATCTGCGATAACGGAATCGGTATGGACAAGGACGACCTTGAAAACAACCTTGGTACTATCGCCTCATCGGGCTCATATAAATTTAAGCAGGCTTTGGACAAAGAGCAGGACGATATAGATATTATCGGTCAGTTCGGCGTAGGTTTTTATTCAGCATTTATGGTTGCAAAAAAGATTACGGTAAACACCAAAAAATACGGCTGTGAAACCGGTTATTGCTGGCAGTCAAGCGGTGCCGACGGCTACACAATAAAGGAGATTGAAAAAAATTCCTGCGGTACCGAAATTATCCTTGAAATCAAGGACAACACCGAAGAAGAAAATTACGATGAGTTCCTTGAACAGTACAGAATACAAGGTCTTGTTAAAAAGTATTCCGATTACATTCGCTATCCTATCGTTATGGATGTGAAAAAAAGCAGGGTAAAAGAGGAAACCAAGGACAATGAACATCCCGAATATGAAGAGTACACCGAGACTGAAACACTCAACAGCATGATCCCCATTTGGCAGCGTCTCAAAAAGGATGTTAAGCAGGAGGAGTACGACAAGTTTTACAGCGAAAAGTTTATGACAATGGATAAACCGCTTAAAACTATCGTGACATCTGTTGAGGGAGTAGTTACATACAAAGCTTTACTGTTTATTCCGTCAGCAGCACCGTATGACTACTATACGAAGGAGTATAAAAAAGGACTTCAGCTTTATTCAAGCGGCGTGCTCATTATGGATTGCTGCGAGGAGCTTTTGCCTGAACACTTCCGTTTTGTAAGAGGTATTGTTGACAGCGCTGATTTGTCGCTTAATATTTCAAGAGAAATGCTCCAGCATGACCGTCATTTGCTGACTATTGCTCAGAATATTGAAAAGAAAATTAAAAACGAGCTTTCGTCAATGCTTGCAAATGAGCGTGAAAATTACGAGAAATTCTTTAACACATTCGGCAGACAGCTCAAATACGGCGTTGTTTCGGACTACGGAATGCACAAAGAGGAGCTTCAGGATTTGCTGATGTTCTATTCATCAACAGAGAAAAAGCTTGTAACACTTTCCGAATATGTTGACAGAATGAAGGAAGATCAGAAATTTATCTATTTTGCAACAGGCGAAAGCGCTTCCGCAATAGATACACTTCCTCAGACTGAGCTTTTGCGCTCCAAGGGCTTTGAAATTCTGTATTGTACAGAGGAAATCGACGAGTTTACTCTTCAAACCCTTATGCAGTACAAGGAAAAGAGATTTTGTTCCGCGACAAACGATGACCTCGGAATTGACAACGAGGAAAATAAAGAGCCCGAAAAGGACAGCAGCGCTTTGCTGACCTTTGTAAAGGAAACACTGGGCGATAAGGTAAGCGAGGTTACTGCCTCCAAAAAGCTCGTTTCACATCCTGTTTGTCTTACGGCTAAAGGCGGAATATCGTTTGAAATGGAAAAATACTTCAATACCGTCCAGCCGGATTCAGGTATGAAAGCACAGAGAGTGCTTGAGCTTAACCTTTCCCATAGTGCCGTAAAGAAGATGGAAGAGCTTATTCAAACTGATATTGAAAAAGCAAAGAAATATGCTGAAATTCTTTACTGTCAGGCAGTACTGATAGCCGGGCTTCCGCTTGAAAATCCGTCGGAATACGCAGACCTTGTTTGCTCAATTATGTAAATGAACAAATATATAAACGCCGATCGTATGGTCGGCGTTTTTTCCGTTGTTGGGTATATTTTTGATAAACGGTTATTATAAATTCATACACGTTGTCGGGTGTATCTGAAACAGTAAAAAATAAATCCAAAGGCAATTTTAATTCCTTTGGAGCATTAAATCAAAAATATTTTAATAAATTATGAAAATCGGCTGAATTTTCTCAAAAATCCTCTTGACAACTTGATAATATAGATATAGAATAATAAAATGTATCATAATGGGGATATGTACCGATGAGGTAAGAATTATTTTGAAAAACACCGCCTGACAAGGGGATATTATCACAAAAAACCTGTACTGTCAAGATGTTTTTTTATTACACTTTTTTACATATCGGAATCCCTTTTTAAAATATTTAAGGAGTGATAAGCCTATGGTAAATGTCAAACCCGTAAAGCTTGGCAACACCGAAAGAATGAGCTTTGGTAAAATCGACGAAGTAATCGATATGCCTAATCTTATTGAGATTCAAAAGGAATCTTACAGATGGTTTCTTGAAGAAGGGCTCAAGGAGGTTTTTAAGGATGTATCAGGTATTACCGATTATCAGGACAACCTTGTTCTCGACTTTATTGATTATACCCTCGATGTAGACCACCCTAATTACAGCGTTATAGAATGTAAGGTTCGTGATGCGACATATTCGGCTGCTCTGCGCGTTACGGCAAGGCTTTTAAATAAGTCAACAGGCGAAATCAAAGAGAGTAATGTATTTATGGGTGATTTCCCGCTTATGACTCCGAGCGGAACATTTGTAATCAACGGCGCTGAGCGTGTTATTGTATCACAGCTCGTAAGAAGCCCCGGCGTATATTACAAGATGGATCACGATAAGACAGGTAAGGAGCTTTATTCAACAACTGTTATTCCTAACCGCGGTGCGTGGCTTGAATATGAAACAGATGTAAATGATGTTTTCTATGTTCGTATAGACAAAAACAGAAAACTTCCCGTTACTTCATTTATCAGAGCGCTTGGCTTAGGCAGCGACGCTGAGATTCTTGAGTTTTTCGGCGATGACGAGAGAATGAAGGCAACAATCGAAAAGGATCAGGCTTCTAATGTTGAAGAGGGTCTTATTGAAGTTTACAAAAAGCTTCGTCCCTCAGAGCCTCCGACAGTTGACAGTGCAAGAACTCATATAAACAATCTTTTCTTTGACCCCAACAGATATGATATGTCGAGGGTGGGAAGATACAAATATAACAAAAAGCTCGGTATGGCAAACCGCCTTGAGGGCAGAACTCTTGCAGAACCCATTGCAAATCCCCGCACAGGCGAGGTTATGGCTCTCAGAGGAGATAAGATTTCAAAGGAAAAGGCTCTTGAAATTGAAAATGCCGGCGTAAGCGTTGCGTATGTAACAGCTGCCGATGAAAAAATTGTAAAAATCATTTCAAACGGAATGGTTGATATTCGCTGCTATGTTGATTTTGACGCAGAGGCGGAGTGTGAAATCAAGGAGAATGTACGCTTTGATGTTCTCTGCGAAATTCTCGACAGCGCTTCAAACGAGGATGAGCTTAAAGCAATGCTTCGTGAGCGTGCTGCGGAGCTTGTTCCGAATCATATTACTATTGAGGATATATTTGCAACAATCAACTACCTCAACTGCGTGGCTCACGGTGTAGGCAATACCGATGACATCGACCACCTCGGAAACAGAAGAATACGCAGCGTTGGCGAGCTTCTGCAAAATCAGTTCAGAATCGGTTTTTCACGACTTGAAAGAGTAGTAAGAGAGAGGATGACAACCCAGTCCCAGGATATGGACTCACTTTCTCCTAATTCACTTATAAATATCCGACCTGTAACTGCGGCAATAAAAGAATTTTTCGGTTCATCTCCGCTGTCACAGTTTATGGATCAGACAAACCCGCTTGCAGAGCTTACTCACAAGCGTCGTCTTTCCGCACTTGGTCCGGGCGGTCTTTCCCGTGACCGTGCAGGATTTGAGGTTCGAGATGTTCACTATACCCACTACGGCAGAATGTGTCCTATCGAAACTCCTGAAGGACCTAACATCGGACTTATCTCATACCTTGCTTCATTTGCAAAGATAAACAAGTATGGCTTTATTGAGGCTCCTTTCCGTAAAATTGACAAGGAAACAGGCGTAGTTACCGATGAAGTTGTATATATGACAGCCGATGTTGAGGATAACTACTATGTTGCCCAGGCAAACGAGCCCCTTGATGAAAACGGTAAGTTTGTTAATTCAAGAGTCGTTGGCCGTTATCTTGACGAATTTGTCGAGCTCCCGCCCGAAAAATTCGATTATATGGACGTATCGCCTAAGATGGTTGTATCTGTCGCTACGGCTATGATTCCTTTCCTTGAAAACGACGACGCAAACCGTGCCCTCATGGGTGCGAACATGCAGCGTCAGGCAGTTCCGCTTCTTCGTTCTGAAGCTCCTATTGTCGGCACAGGTATGGAATACAAGGCAGGTACGGACTCAGGTGTTTGTATTCTTGCCGAGGAAGACGGTGTTGTAATGAGCGTTGACGCCCGCAATATCCGTGTTCAGTATGATTCGGGCAGAGTACAGGACTTTGAGGTTGTTAAGTTCCTGCGTTCAAACCAGGGCACATGCTTTAACCAGCACCCCATCGTCGAGAGAGGTCAGCGAGTTAAAAAGGGAGAGGTTTTGGCAGACGGACCTGCAACAGACAACGGTGAAATTGCACTCGGTAAAAACGCTCTCATAGGCTTTATGACTTGGGAGGGTTACAACTACGAGGACGCCGTTCTGATTAATGAAAAAATCGTTCGTGATGATGTTTACACATCTATCCATATCGAAGAATATGACACGGAGGCAAGAGATACAAAGCTCGGCCCAGAAGAAATTACAAGAGATATACCGAATGTCGGCGAGGATGTATTAAAATACCTCGACGAGGACGGTATCATTCAGATAGGCTCCGAGGTTAAGGCAGGAGATATTCTTGTCGGCAAGGTAACTCCAAAGGGAGAAACCGAGCTTACGGCAGAGGAAAGGCTTTTGCGTGCGATCTTCGGCGAAAAGGCAAGAGAGGTAAGAGATACTTCTCTTAGAGTACCTCACGGCGAATGCGGTACAGTAGTAGATGTAAAGGTATTTACAAGAGCTGACAGCAGAAACGAGCTTCAGCCCGGAGTAAATAAGGTTGTAAGAGTTTATCTTGCACTCAAGCGTAAAATCAGCGTCGGCGATAAAATGGCAGGTCGTCACGGTAATAAGGGTGTCGTTTCAAGAATTCTTCCCGTTGAGGATATGCCGTTCTTGCCGGATGGTACTCCGCTTGACATCGTGCTCAATCCGCTCGGCGTACCTTCTCGTATGAACATCGGTCAGGTGCTTGAGGTTCACCTCGGTTATGCTGCAAAGGCACTTGGCTGGAAGATTATGACTCCTGTATTTGACGGAGCTCATGAGCAGGATATTTTTGCAGCCTTAAAGGACGCAGGATACAGCGAAGACGGAAAGACATGGCTTGTTGACGGCCGTACAGGCGAACGATTTGACAATCCAGTAACGGTAGGATATATGTACTACCTCAAGCTGCATCACCTCGTTGATGAAAAAATCCACGCAAGAAGCACAGGTCCTTACTCACTCGTTACACAGCAGCCTTTGGGTGGTAAAGCTCAGTTCGGCGGACAGCGTTTCGGTGAGATGGAAGTTTGGGCGCTTGAAGCTTACGGTGCGGCATATACACTTCAGGAAATTCTTACGGTTAAGTCCGATGATGTTGTGGGAAGAGTTAAGACCTATGAGGCTATTGTTAAGGGTCAGAATATCCCCGCTCCGGGAATTCCCGAGTCATTCAGAGTTCTTATTAAAGAGCTTCAGTCACTTTCTCTTGATGTTCGTGTGCTTGACAGCAACGGAGATGAGATAGACATTAAGCAGAAGTTTGATGAGGACGAGGATATTGCAGAGGCAACTGCACCGTCTGAATTTGACGAAGAAAGCGTTATGACTTCAATGGAGGGCTATACCCTTGATGAGGGCGGAGAAGAAGGCAATATGTTTGATGAGTCTATCTCCGATGTTGAAGCAGATGATGACAATTTCTTTGATTTTGACGATTTCGGCAGCGATGAAATGTAAGGAGGAAGTACAATGATAGATAATAATGTTTTTGATTCAATAAAAATCGGACTTGCTTCCCCTGATCAGATAAGAGCTTGGTCTTACGGTGAGGTAAAAAAGCCCGAAACTATTAACTACCGAACACTCAAGCCCGAGCGCGATGGTTTGTTCTGTGAACGCATTTTCGGACCTACAAAGGACTGGGAGTGCCACTGCGGAAAGTACAAGAGAATTCGTTTTAAGGGCAAGGTGTGTGACCGCTGCGGTGTTGAGGTAACCCGTGCCAAAGTAAGAAGAGAGCGTATGGGTCACATTGAGCTTGCAGCTCCTGTATCTCACATATGGTACTTTAAGGGCATTCCCTCAAGAATTGCCTTGATGCTTGATATATCCCCAAAGGTTCTTGAAAATGTACTGTATTTCTCTCAGTACATTGTAACTGATCCCGGTGATTGCCGTGATCTTGCTAAACTTCAGTGCCTTTCCGAAAGTGAATACAACGATATGCGTGAGAAGTATGAGGACGATTTCCAGGCAGGAATGGGTGCAGAGTCCATTAAGAAGCTTCTTGAGGAAATTGACCTTGACGCCCTATCCGCTCAGCTCAGAGAGGAGCTTGAAACAGCTTCGGGACAGAAGAGAGTTCGTCTTTTAAAGCGTCTTGATGTTGTAGAGAGCTTTAGAATGTCGGGTAACCGTCCCGAGTGGATGATACTTGACGTCATTCCGGTAATTCCGCCTGATATTCGTCCTATGGTTCAGCTTGACGGCGGTCGATTTGCAACTTCCGACTTAAACGACCTTTACCGTCGTGTTATAAACAGAAACAACAGACTTAAAAAACTTCTTGAGCTTAACGCTCCTGAAATTATTATCCGCAACGAGAAGAGAATGCTTCAGGAATCCGTTGACGCACTTATCGACAACGGCAGAAGAGGCAGACCCGTTACAGGTCCTAATAACCGTGCTCTTAAGTCACTTTCCGATATGCTAAAGGGTAAGCAGGGCCGTTTCCGTCAGAACCTTCTCGGTAAGCGTGTTGACTATTCGGGTCGTTCGGTTATCGTAGTCGGTCCTGAACTCAAGATGTATCAGTGCGGTCTTCCTAAGGAGATGGCGCTTGAACTGTTCAAGCCGTTTGTTATGAAGCGCCTTGTTGAAACAAAGGCAGAGCAGAATATTAAATCGGCAAGAAAAGCTGTTGAGCGCGCAAAGGATAATGTATGGGACGCTCTTGAGGTTGTAATCAAGGGTCACCCTGTTTTGCTTAACCGTGCTCCTACACTTCACCGCCTCGGTATCCAGGCTTTTGAGCCGGTATTGGTTGAGGGTCGTGCGTTAAAGCTTCATCCGCTTGTATGTACAGCGTACAACGCTGACTTCGACGGCGACCAGATGGCTGTGCATGTTCCGCTTTCGGCAGAGGCACAGGCAGAGGCTCGTTTCCTTATGCTTGCCGCAGGCAACCTGCTCAAACCGTCTGACGGTCAGCCTGTTGCCGTTCCTACACAGGATATGATTCTCGGTTCTTACTACCTTACACTTGATAAGGACGGAGAAGCAGGCGAGGGAAAGGTTTTCCGCGATATAGACGAAGTTATGATGGCATATCAGACAGGCGTTATCCAGCTCCATTCTAAAATCAAGGTTAGAAGAGAGATGGAAATCGACGGAAAGATGGAATCTGCCCTTGTTGACACAACAATCGGTAAGATCATATTCAATAATCCCATCCCGCAGGATTTGGGCTTTGTTGACAGATCTATTCCCGAAAACAGATTTAAGTTTGAGGTTGACTTCCTTGTGGGCAAGTCGGGACTCAAAAAGATTATAGACAGATGCATAAAAATACACGGTACGGTAAAAACAAGTCAGGTGCTTGACGAAATTAAGGCACAGGGCTATAAGTACTCGACCAAGGGTGCTATAACAGTTGCGGTTTGCGACGCCGTAATTCCTCCGGCTAAGAAAGAAATTATTGCAAAAGCCGAGGAAGAGGTTGACGTAATCCGCGATGAATATATGATGGGTCTTCGTTCAAACGAAGAGCGTTATGATGAGATACTTCGTATTTGGGAGAAAGCTACCAACGATGTAACCGATGCGCTTCAAAAGAACCTTGACCGCTATAACCCGATATTTATGATGGCTGATTCAGGTGCTCGTGGTAGTATGAGCCAGATTCGTCAGCTTGCAGGTATGCGTGGTCTTATCGCCAACACATCGGGTAAAACAATCGAAATTCCGATTCGTGCAAACTACCGTGAGGGTCTTAATATTCTCGAATACTTTATCTCATCTCGTGGTGCCCGTAAGGGTCTTGCGGATACCGCTCTTCGTACGGCTGACTCAGGTTACCTTACCCGCCGTCTTGTTGATGTATCGCAGGAGGTTATTATCCGTGAGGAGGACTGCGGTACTAACGAGGGCCTTGAGATTTTTGACATCAAGGTAGGTTCAAATGTAATTGAGGGACTGCATGAGCGTCTTATCGGTCGTTATCTGCTTGATGATTTCTGCGATTCAAACGGCAATGTGCTTGTATCAAAGGATGTTATGATGGGCGATAAGGAAGCCGACATCATCGTAAATTCCGGTGTTGAAAGCATAAAGATCCGTTCCGTTCTTTCCTGCCGTGCAAAGCACGGTGCGTGCAGAAAGTGCTACGGTTCAAACCTTGCAAACCGTCAGCCGGTAACTGTCGGCGAGGCAGTAGGTATTATTGCCGCTCAGTCAATCGGTGAGCCCGGTACACAGCTTACGATGAGAACGTTCCACACCGGCGGTGTTGCTTCGTCAGAAGATATTACACAGGGTCTTCCGAGAGTTGAAGAGCTGTTTGAAGCCCGTAAACCTAAGAGCCTTGCTATTATCAGTGAAATTGACGGTGAGGTTCGTTTTGAGGAAATCAAGAACGCCCGCCACGCTGTAATTTACAACAAGGAAACAGGCGACGAGAGAGCATATCTTATCCCGTTCGGTTTCCGTGTAAAGGTTCAAGAGGGTCAGCAGATAAAGAAGGGTGACAAGATCACCGACGGTGCAGTTAATCCGCACGATATTCTTGATATTCTCGGACCTGAGGCTGTAATGAATTACCTGATCAGCGAGGTACAGAGTACTTACCGCTTACAGGGTGTTGAAATCAACGATAAGCACATTGAGGTTATCGTTCGTCAGATGATGCGCAAGGTTAAGATTGAGGACGCGGGAGATACCAAGTTTATGTCGGGTCAGACCTATGACAGAAACGAAGTTCTCAGCGAAAATGAGGAAATCAAAAAGCGCATTGCGGCAGGTGAAGAGGGACTTCATGAAGCAACATTCACTCAGCTTCTCCTCGGTATTACTAAGGCCGCTCTTGCAACCGACAGCTTCCTGTCGGCCGCTTCGTTCCAGGAAACAACAAGGGTTCTCACCGATGCAGCAATCAAGGGCAAGGTGGATCCGCTTGTAGGTCTTAAAGAAAATGTTTGTATCGGTAAACTTATTCCCGCAGGTACGGGTATGAGAAGATATGCAAATGTTACTCTTGAAAGAAATGTTCCCGAGGAAACGGATGATATTGCTGAGCTTTGTGAAGAAACTGAGACTCCTATTGAGGAGACAGCAGACCAATCAGCCGAATAATACAATAATTTAATTAAAAGGCGTACCTATGACCTGCACATTTTGAGTTGTAAGTCATAAAGGTACGCTTTTTTTGCTAATATTTTAACTTTATTTTAAAAAAGTATAGCAAAATCGTATGTTTTATGGTATAATCACTTGTGATAATATTATGTACAAAAATTTTCAATATATTGCTTATAATATATTGCTATTTTTACGGAGAAGATATGCCCATTTACAGAATAGCCGATTTGAATATATTAATAGAGCCTTTGTATGAGCAAACGATGAGAAGGCTCAATCCGTATATTCTGAGCGAAGGAAAAATCGATTTTGAAATAAGTATATCAAAAGATAAGATATTAAAGTGTCTTGAGGAAAATGCGGAGATAAACGAAGAATATGTCGCAGAGGGCACGCTTATTTTAAATGAAATATGCCGTGCCGTGCTTGAGCGGTATGACGGTTTTTTCTTCCATTCATCCGCATTGATGCTTGACGGAGAAGCATATTTGTTTACGGCAAAGAGCGGCACGGGTAAATCAACGCACGCAAGACTGTGGATTGAGCTTTTCGGCGACAAGGCAGTAATGATTAACGACGACAAGCCGATTATAAGAAGAGCAGACGGGGTTTTCTATGTATACGGCACACCTTGGATGGGAAAGTCAAATATAGGCGGAAATATAAAAGCGCCGATAAAAGCCGTATATGTGTTAAGAAGAAGTGAAACAAACGGCGCAGTCAGGGTGAAACCGGGAGATGTTTTTAGACAGCTTTTGGAGGCCACAGTAGTACCTAAAAACAAAGAAAATATGGAAAAACTGCTGTTGTTGTATGACGGTTTGTTTTCAAGCGTTGATTTATTCCTGCTTAACTGTAATACAGATATATCTGCCGCCGAAACAGCATATGAAGCTGCAAACGGGAAATAATGTAAAGGAAGATGAAATATGAATTTTGACCGTGTGATTTCGGTTGAGAATATGCGAAAAAGCGATAAGCATACAATAGAACACCATACCACATCAGCAGAGCTTATGTACAGGGCGGCTCAGGGAATTTATGAAGCCGTAAAATTTACGGGCAAGGTTGCAATTGTCTGCGGTAAGGGAAATAACGGCGGTGACGGTTATGCTCTTGCGTGCATATTGTGTAAAAACGGAGTTGTTCCAACGATTTACAGAGCCTGTGAGGGATTTTCAAAAGACGGTCTTTACTACTACAAAACTGCGATCTCGCTCGGCGCAAATGAGGAGGATATTGCATCGGCAAATTCATTTACCGGATACGACATTGTAGTTGATTGCCTGCTCGGAACAGGATTTTCCGGGAATCTTAAAGGCGGAATAAGAGATGCGGTCGAGCAAATCAACTCTTCAAACTCTTATATTATAAGTGCCGACATCAACAGCGGACTCAACGGTGACACGGGCGTTGCCGACATCGCGGTTAATTCCGATCTTACCGTTTCAATTGGAGCGTATAAAACCGGACTTTTTTTAAACGACGCTCCGTTTTATATCGACAAACTTGTGAACGCCGATATAGGTATACATATTCTTGACGAGGAATACAAGCTTATTGATTATTCTCTGCTTCATATGTTTGAGGGATATAACTCCGAAGTTATGACCAGTGAAGAATTTTACGAAAAGTACGGTTATAAACCTGAAAACTGTGACGTGGCGGCGTGTATTTCACAAATAAGCAACGAGATGAAAAAGACGGTTGTTGTAAAAACGAGTCATTCAGCTGTGATAGCAGATTTAAAATACATTTATTTTTGTGCCGATTATGTAAAAAATTAACGGACGGAGGTGTCCTGTGAGGTATAAGAGATTTTTTATTGAACCAAGCGCTAATTATGCAGCTACAATTTTCCGTTGCCCGGAGCAGTTGGGTGTATTTGATTTTACCCTGCATTGGCATAGGGATTATGAATTTATTTATGTAGAAAAAGGTCCGCTAAAGCTCCAAAAAACGGACAGGCAGATTATTTTGGGCGACGGTGAAGTTTATTTTTTGAACAGCGACGAGGTTCATTCGTATGTTGATGTGAACGAGAACCTTCACTTTATTGTGGTTAATATTTCTCCTAAAATTTTACAGCCGTATTTTGAGGATCCGTCAAAAATTTTGGACTTTGAAATTCGCAGGGGAGAAGCCTACGAAAAAATTGCCCATTCAATGAAAATAATATGCAATATAAAAAATACAGATGATAAGCTTGAAATACTCAAAACAAAAGTTTTGCTGAACACAATGGCGTATTTTCTGATAAAGGATTGCAAGTGCCATAATGCGAATTATGTTAAAGGTTCGGATTCGGGAGATTTTGACTGTGCCAAAAGCGCAATACTGTTTATGGAGGAAAATTTTTACAATGAAATTTCACTAAGCGATATAGCCGCTTATGTTGGAATGACTCCGGCGCATTTTTCTAAATATTTCAAAGATAAAAACGGGGTTACATTTTCAAAATATCTCAGAAGAATCAGGCTTGACCACGCTATCAAAGATTTGCGTGACAGTGATATTTCCGTCAAGACCGCGGCAATAAAAAACGGGTTCCCGAATGTAAATTCTCTGATAATTACATGCAAGGAAATTTACGGAAGAACACCGCTTGAGATGAGAGCTTTTGTCAAAACATAAGTGAACTGTTATATATAAAACTTTTTATTGAGACGGAAGGGTGTATGTTTTGTGCGTGGATTAATGCAAAGGTTTGCAATATTTATGCAGGGCAGATACGGAAATGATAAGTTTAATTACTTTCTGTATATTCTGTTCTGGGCACTCTGGCTTATTAATATTTTTGTCTGGAACATAACCGCAAGCATCGTGATTGATTTACTTATGCTTGTTGTGATTGTGTATGCTCTGTACCGTGCGTTTTCAAAAAATATTAACAAGAGATGTATTGAAAACAGAGCGTTTATGAGCGCTTTTAACAGGGTGAAAAATTGGTTTACGCTCACAAAAAGAAAATTTAAAGAACGAAAGGACTACAAATATATAAAATGTCCGTCGTGCGGGGCGCAGCTTCGTGTAAAAAACAAAAAGGGAAAACATATTGTTAAATGTCCGCGCTGCGCAAATGAATTCAGCAAAAGAATATAAATTCGGTAATAGTAAACGGACTGTCTTCGGAGAGTAAAATCACCAAAGGCAGTCCGTTTTTTTGTCATACACAATCAGAATTTTTAAGAATATCGTAATATATTTTAAGAGCCGTTTTGCTGTTGTCTATTATGGTTTGTTTAAGCTCTTCCAATCCTGAAAATTTCTTTTCCTGTCGTATAAACTCAACAAGCCGTATATCGGCTTTCTGTCCGTATATTTCTCTTCCTGAATACTCGGGCATCCAGGTTTCGCACAGCGGAGTTGTGCCTCCTACGGTGGGTTTTATTCCGATATTTGTAACACCGCAGTATCTGTCCCCGTTTTCAAGCGTAACGATGGATGCATACACTCCGAATTTTGGAACAACAAGGTCGCTGCAAAGCGGTTGGTTAATAGTCGGCGTGCCAAGCTCTCTGCCAAGCCGCTTCCCGTGCTCAATTACAGAGCTAAATCCAAATTTTCCGCAAAGCAGTTCATTTGCTCTCCGTATCTCACCTTTTGTTATAAGCTCCCTTATTAGCGTGGAGGATACAACCTCGCCCTCGCTTTGCTGCGGCGGAGTAACCGTAAGCTCAATGCTGTTTGCTTCGCAAAAATCACGAAGAGAATTTACATCGCCGTCTCCGTTAACGCCGTAACGGTAGTTAAAGCCGCAAAACAGTTTTTTGGCTTTCAACGTATCTAAAAGAATGTTTTTTGCAAAATCTGCGGCCGACATATTTTTTAATTTTTCAAAGTCTGCCTCATATACCTTTTCTATTCCGAGATTCTCAAGTGCATTTAGTTTATCTTCCCTTGTCATCAAGGCATTTTGAGGGGAAAGGGTCAAAATGCTTTTTGGACTTTTGGAAAATGTGAGGCAAATCGGAGTTAATCCGTTCAATTTTTGAGCGGCCGTACGCTCTATTATATTTCTGTGTCCCTTGTGAAGCCCGTCAAAATAACCGAGAGCAACGGCAGAGTAATTTTCTTCGGGTAATATTTCATAGAATGTTTGCATAGATATATTTATACCTCAATATTTAATGTTTTGAAAATCTTAAATGCCTTTAATCTGTTTTAGATTTTTCCGCTTTTTAAAAGAATAGCTGTTTTCAGAACAGCCACCTGAGTTTTTGAATCGGGAATTTGATTGTTAAGCACCATCTCGACAGCCTTTTCAAGCGGTATTTTTTCAACATTAAGAAATTCTCCCTCATCAGGTTTCGGATTGCCCTGCTGCTTAATTTTGCAGGCGTAAAGATGAATTATTTCCGATGTGTATCCCGGCGACGGGTATAACTGACCGAGAGAAATATACGAGTATCCCTGTGCACCGGTTTCTTCATAAAGCTCACGCTTTCCGTTTTCAAGGGGAGTAAGACCCTTTTCAAGCTTTCCTGCGGGGAGCTCAAGCACAACCTCTTTATATGGGTATCGAAACTGCTTTACAAAAAGAAGATTATTATTTTCATCAAGCGCCGAAATCGCTACGCCGCCGGGGTGGTTAACAACCTCACGCTTTGATTTTTTGCCGTCGGGCAGCTCGATTTCATCAAGTGTAATGTGAAGTATCCTGCCGTCAAAAACGGTTTTGCTTGACAGGGTTTTTTCCGTAAGTTCCATAGCAGCCTCCAAATAAATAACTTAAAGGAAAGGATTATAATATGCTCAACTACAATGTATTGCCTGACTGTAAAAACAGAAAAGAAATTATCGATGCAATTTGCCGAAAATATGATTTTGTAAAGCGTCTTTGTATCGGCAAAAGCCTATGCGGACGGAACATAGAAGCCTTACATATCGGTAACACAAAAAACCGTGTGCTGTACTGCGGGGGATTTCACGGTTCTGAATATCAAACCGTGCTTGCGCTTTTAAAATTCCTTGAGGAATGCTGTGAATCCATAAACAACGGCACATCAATAGGCGGTCAAAGCGTGGGAGAACGCCTTAGAATAAGAGGACTAACATTAGTTCCGTGCGTAAATCCGGACGGTATGGAAATAGCTCTTAACGGAAGTGAAACGGCGCAGAACTTCAAACGCCTTGTTGACGACGCGTCCGATAATATTCACAAGTGGCAGGCAAATGCGAGAGGCGTTGACATAAATCATAATTTTAACGCCGGTTGGTGTGAGCTTAAAAGGCGTGAAATAGAGCGAAATATCATAAGCCCTGCGCCGACTCGTTTTGGCGGAAGCTGTCCGGAAAGCGAACCGGAAACCCGTGCAGTAACGGCACTCTGCCGGAAAATAAATTTTGAACGGGCGATAGCTCTGCACAGTCAGGGAAGAGAGATATATTGCTCTTTCGGAAAGCATACGCCGATGCTCAGCTTTCGTCTTGCTTCAATGCTTTCTCAGGTCAGCGGCTACAATATAGCTTTCCCCGAGGAAATTGCAACGGGCGGCGGATTTAAGGACTGGTTTATCGAGTGTTTTCACCGTCCTGCTCTGACTATTGAAATGGGGCTTGGAGAAAATCCGCTTCCGCTTTCACAGTTTGAAGCAGAATACAGTATACTCAGAAAAATATTGAGTATGGGAGTTTCAGTTTGATAAAATAAACAACGCATTTTAAACAAAGGGTAACCCTCGGTTACCCTTTGTTTGTGCGTCTATTAATCATCAAAAAAGCTTATGGAGCTAAGGGCCTTGTCAACGGCCTCATCGGAAATTACATTCGGTTCGTCAAGGTATTTTGAACGCTTTTCTATTCCGTCAATCGCCATCTGCACCTGTTCCTGAGGCGTTTTGGGTTTCTTGGGAGCCTCGTAAATTTCGTCGTCCTGCGGATTTGATATATTAATATACTCTTCCTTTTCCTGCTCAACGGGAGCCGGCTCGTCATCATTTTCCACAATAGCGGGCTCGTTTCCGTCGTCGGGAGTTTTATCCTCGGTTTCCGAATCAAAGCTCGGTGCGTCATAGTCCTCGTTTACGGATTGTGCCGCAGCCATAATAACCTCACCCGGAGCGTCTATTTGCTTTTCACGCCTTGCCTCGGCAATAGCTTTCAATTCGTCAAGGTGATTTACCGGCTTTTCAACCTTGTTTGAGCTTTCATCAAAGTATATATCGTACCAAACAAGAAATACATAAACAGTCCATACCCGTCTGCTGTTGTCCTCTTTGCCGCTGAAATGTTCGTCAAGCCATGCAACGAGCACGTCGGTGTTAAAGAATTTCTGGGCTGTTTTGCCTGTAAATTTTTTCTTTACCACATTGTAGTATTTTTCATCTCTGAGCCATACTCTTGTGGGAACGGGGAAGCCGAGCTTTTCTTTTTCGGCAGTTTTTTCAGGCATATGACGAAGAGCCGCTTTTCTCATAGCGTATTTTGTGTTTGATTTGTTGCATCTTAGTCTTGTAGGAAGAGTTGACGCAACCTTAAACACTTCCTTATCAAGGAACGGTACACGCAGCTCAAGCGAGTTTGCCATACTCATTCTGTCCGCTTTCAAAAGTATATCGCCGACCATCCACATATTAATGTCGAGGTACTGCATCTTTGTGACGTCGTCATATTTTCTGCATCGGTAATAATATTTTCTGGTATAGTCCTGAGGCGCAGTTGCAATGGACGGGTCTTTTAGAAGCGCTTTCTTTTGGTTGTAATCGTACATAAACGCATTGCCGATATAGCGCTCCTCAAGCGGATCGCAGGCACGGATAAGATAATCTCTGCCCTTTATGTCGGGTAGCTTGCGGCAAATTGCTCTTATTGCTTTTCTTATGCAGTGAGGAACAATTTTTTGATACAGTTTGAAAACTCTGGGATCGTTGTAGCAGGTATATCCGCCGAACAACTCATCGGCGCCCTCCCCCGATAAAACTACTTTAACATATCGGCTTGCAAGGCGGGATACAAAATAAAGTGCTATGCATGATGGGTCTGCAAGAGGCTGATCCATATGGTACTGAACGGTAGATACCGCGTCCCAAAACTCCTCGCTTGAAATAAGGTGGGTGTGGTGTTCAACACCTATTTCCTCACTAAGTTCTTTTGCCCAGCTTATCTCGTTATATTTTTCTCCGAAATCAAATCCTACTGTAAATGTCTTTTGATCGGCGAAATACGTTGATACATAGCTTGAATCAACTCCGCTTGACAAAAAGCATCCGACTTCAACATCGGCGATTTTATGAGCGTTTACCGAGTTTTCAAATACCTTTTCAATTTCATTTACCGCCTGCTTTTCAGTAAGTTCTTCGTTGGGGGTAAAGCGCGGTTCAAAATATCTTGTCGTTTCGATTTCACCGTCGCGGAACCAAAGATAGTGACCCGGCATTAAGCAGTAAACTCCCTCAAAAAAAGTTTCGGGAGGTACTGCGTACTGAAACGAAAGATAGGTGTCAAGCGCTTTTGTATTAAATTTTTTTTCAAATTTCGGATGTTCGAGAATACTCTTTATTTCACTTGCGTAGACGAAATCCTCTCCTATCATTGTGTAATGCATAGGTTTTATTCCGAAAAAGTCGCGGGCAATAAAAATTGACTTGTCCTTTGTGTTATAAATTGCAAAGCCAAACATACCCCTGAGCTTTGGCAGCATGTCTTCTTTCCACTCCTCAAAGCCGTGGATGAGTACCTCGCTGTCGGTGTCGGTGGAAAATTTATGACCTTTTTGGATAAGAACCTTCCTCAGCTCTCTGTAATTGTATATTTCTCCGTTAAAAGTGAGTACAAGCGACTTGTCTTCATTATATATCGGCTGATGGCCCGCCTCAAGGTCAATAATAGAAAGCCGTCTGAAGCCCATGGATATATAATCGTCTGTGAATATACCGTCGGAATCAGGTCCCCTGTGGGTAATGACCTCAGTCATATTTTTAATCACTTCGTCGCGGTTGACAACCTGTCCTGTAAAACCGCAAATACCGCACATACAAGATAACCCCTTTCAAAGGTGTATTGATTTTAGTTTGCATAACTTACATTTAAGTATATATCTTATCAGTATATTTTATCATACCAAGAGGATAAATTCAACACTCACAAAGTTTATTTTATAATAAAGGCTTAGGCTGAAAGTAAGATTTGTTCAAAAATTATTGAATGTTTTTCAAAAATGATATATACTGAAAACAGCGAAATACAGAGAATGGAATGGTAGAATGTACGGATTAGTTGGAACGCTTGTAAATACGGCTACGGTACTCTTGGGAGCAATAATCGGCATATTGTTTAAAAAGGGAATTCCAAAGCGTGTAAGCGGTTCGGTTTTTAAGGCGCTCGGTCTTATAACCGCTTTTATCGGAATATCCGGCTGTCTTTGCGGTGAAAACACATTGGTAGCGGTAATTTCTATGATTGTCGGAACTCTTTTGGGTGAGCTTGTTGATTTGGACAAGCGTGTAAATAATGTGGGCAAGTTTATTGAAAGAAAAGTAAGCCGCGGTGATGAAAATTCCACTGTGGCGCAGGGATTTGTGTCATCAAGCCTGCTTTTCTGCGTAGGCGCGATGACGATTGTCGGTTCTCTTCAGGCGGGTCTTGAGGGGGATTGCTCGGTGCTGTTTACAAAGTCCGCTATGGATTTTTGCTCAAGCATAATTTTTGCAAGTACACTCGGAATCGGCGTGCTGTTTTCTGCGATTTTTGTACTTGTGTATCAGGGACTTATTACCGTTTTGGCAAGTTTTGTTGCGCCTGTGCTTACAACAGCGGTTGTAAATGAGATGAACTGTGTGGGGTATGTAATAATTATCGGACTTGCACTTAATATTTTGGGGATTACAAAGCTCAAGGTTATGAATATGGTGCCTGCAATTTTTCTTCCTATCGCCGTGGTTCCCCTTTATGATTTGATTGCAGGTATAGTATAGTTGCATATTTTTGGACAAATAAAAATATATTGCCATAAAAAGCCTAAAATATTATACAATTAACGGACTCAAAAATATAAAATATATATATCAAAATATATATTTAAAAAATTTATTCAACAGGAGGAGCGGCTCAATGATAAAAAAGTTTACCTTTGGCACACCCATTTGCACGGAGGCAGTTGTACAAAGCTTTGATTTGTCGGACAACAAGGATTTTCCTTTTTTAAGCAGAGAGGAAAACGGCAAATTTATTCTTGAATTTGATATGACTGACAACGACATTATCTACGGACTTGGTGAAGCGCCGAGAGGAATTAACAAGCGCGGCTGGGTGTACGAGAGTTTTTGCAGCGACGACCCTTTCCATACCGAAACAAAATCATCTCTGTATGCGGCACACAACTTTTTGATGCTTTCGGGCAGCGACTGTTTCGGAATCTTTATTGATTTTCCCGCAAGAATACGCTGGGACATCGGGTATACATCAAAAAACAAAACAGTTATTACGATAGACGGTACAGACTTTGATTTTTATTATATCAGGGGTGCAAAACCGATTGAAATAGTAAAGGAATTTCGCAGCGCCATAGGCAAAAGCTACATCCCTCCTTTCTGGGCTTTCGGTTATCAGCAAAGCCGCTGGAGCTATCCCGATACTGAGGCCGTTGACGGTGTTATAAGCGGTTACGACAAAGCAGGTATCCCGCTCGACTGCGTATATCTCGATATAGACTATATGGAACGCTACAAGGATTTCACCGTGGATGAAAAGAAGTTTCCTGATTTTGCAAAGTATGTTGCACATAAGCGTGAGCAGGGAATACACCTTATTCCGATTATCGATGCAGGCGTCAAAAAAGAGGACGGGTACAGCGTTTATGAAGAGGGAAGAGATAAGGGATATTTCTGCAAAAATGAGGACGGAACTGACTTTGAGGGCGGCGTATGGCCGGGAATAGTGGGCTTTCCCGATTTTCTCCGCAAGGATGTGCGCGAGTGGTTCGGCTCAAAATACAAAGTTTTAACGGATGCAGGTATCGACGGTTTTTGGAACGATATGAATGAGCCGGCAATTTTTTATTCGGTAAAAGGTCTTAACGAGGCAATGGAAAAGCTGAGTTCGCTTAAAGGAAAAAACCTTGACCTTTCGGAATTTTTCAGTATGAAAGACACTTTGCTCGGACTTTCCAACAGCCCCAAGGACTATTCAAGCATCTACCACACGATAGACGGCAAGCAGGTATGTCATGACCGTGTGCATAATATATACGGCGCAAATATGACAAAGGCGGCAGGCGAATATTTTGCCAAAGAATTCGGCGAAGAAAAAATACTCATGTTCTCCCGTGCTTCATACATAGGAGCACACCGTTCAAGCGGAATTTGGTTCGGCGATAATCATTCGTGGTGGTCGCATATTCTGCTCAATCTCAAAATGCTTCCGTCGGCTAATATGTGCGGATTTCTTTACTGCGGTGCAGATCTCGGCGGCTTTAACGAAAACGCAACCCGTGACCTTGTGCTTAGATTTCTTGCTCTCGGTGTGTTTACTCCGCTTATGCGAAATCATGCCGCATTGGGTACAAGAAATCAGGAATGTTACAATTTTGAGGACTGCGAAGATTTTAAAGACATTATCGAGGTTCGCTATCGCCTTATTCCTTATCTTTACAGCACTTTCCGCAATGCAAGCGAGAATAACGATATGATTTTCAGACCGCTTTCGTTTGATTATCCCGATGATAAAATCGCCCGTGAGTGCGAAACCCAGCTTATGCTCGGAGATGAATGTATGATTTGTCCCGTATATGAGCAGAATGTCAGCGGAAGATATGTTTATCTGCCTGAGGACATGACATTTGTAAAGCTGAGAGGAACGAGTGTAAAAACAGAAAAGATGACAAAGGGTATGCATTACATTGACATTGCTCTTAACGAAGTACCTTTGTTTATAAAAAGCGGCAAAAAGATTCCACTTTGCAAGCCTGCAATGCGTACATCACAGCTTGATACGGATAATCTTGAGTATATAGGCTGATAATTAAGGCTTATTTGACCTGAAAAAACGAGAAGCAAAACCGCCTGTCGAACTTAATCGACAGGCGGTTCATTGTTGTTTAAATCATATTTTAAAAAGACATAACATATTGAAAAACAGGTATTCTGACTCTTGCAGGTATGTTTAATCATTCAAATTCACTGCGTTTATACTTTTCGCATATAGCTTCAAAAAATGAGCAAATCCAATAATATATCGGAATTGTGAGAAAGACAAGCCAACCCAGTGCCCATCCGCCGCATACATTAAAATAACCGAAAAGTATGTATGCGATTGCTACGAGTACAGGATATGCAAAATGGCTTGCTTTACGCTTGTATATTGCATCAACAAGGGTGTAGTAAAGGGGAATAGTGAGAAAAACTATCCAGCTCAGCGACCATCCGAATGCGACTGAGCTTGTGCCCCAAATAATAAAAGCAATTAAAGTGACCAGTGGAAAAGGAAACTTGTGCCAAAAGGTTTTTTTCTCCTTTGTGCCGTACTTTTTAATAATATCCTCATCAGCATAAACATTGCCGTTTTCATCCGTATAAACATGATGTTTGCCGCCGTCCTCAACATGAATGCCCTTCCAGCCGACATCGACCTTTGCTCCGTATCTGTCACGAACATGTATGCCGTCTTTCCAATTAATGTGTACCCGGTCGCCGTCCTTTGAATCGACATGCAATCCGTTTTTAAACGATACATTGTCTACCTTTTGATACTTTGTTTCGCTTTCGCAATTCGAGTCACACGAAAAGCTGTTGCCGTGTTTTTGATTCTTATCTTCTTGTGGTTCAAAATCATTTTGGATCACATTATCATCTGCCGTTTTTTTTGCGTCACTGCCTTTCAGAAGTTCATCAAGCGACACGCCGTAGATTTCTGCGAGAAGAATAAGATTATCGGTATCGGGAGATGCTTCGGCACGCTCCCATTTTGAAACTGCCTGTCGGCTCACACCGATTTTTTCGGCGAGAGCCTCCTGACTTAGGTTGTGCTTTTTTCTGTACTGTAATAATCTGTTGGCTGTTTCTATATTCATAATAATAGCCCTCCTCGTTTATTTGCTGAGCTTATTATATCGTGAAACAGATATTTTTAGCCATACATTTCGGTTTTCATTGCCGCAACCATGGGTTGCACACGCAGTTGCACGGGGATTTTCTATGGATTAGATTTCAAGGCCGCTTGTTGTTTTTAAGAATTCATAGAGCTTACTGTAAATCAAATCAACTCCGCCCACGCTGTCGCTTTCTATGTTGAGCGGCATAATCGGGTCATGGACAGACAGACGAAGCAAAAACCAGCCGTCGCCGTTTTCTTTGTCAAACGAAACTCTTATGCCCTCGCGGTTATCGTCGGCAACTTGCCAGCCGTCCTGTTTTTCGGCATATGCGGTGAGGTCGGAAATAATTTTTTCTCCGCAGGCTCTAAAGTCTTTTTCGGTAATTTTAAAACGAATTTCTTTGCTCTCTGCCGGTTCTTTTAGCTGTGAAGTAAGTTCATCAAGCTCTTTGCCCTGACTGCGAAGCTGCGCCATTTTGATTATTATTTTTGTACAGAGATATGCACCGTCGTCAAGAAAATAATTTTCACGCATTGCGGCGTGTCCCGATGTTTCAATAGCAAGGGGACAGTTAATACCCAGATTATTAAGCTCAATTGCTTTGTCGATGACATTCTTATATCCTCTGCGGTAACGGTAATGCTTTCCGCCGAGTGTGTTTTCGATAAAGTCCTTTAGCCCGCTTGATGTGATGGAGTCCGTAACAACGGTTCCGCCGTCGTTGCCCTCAAGTGCAATGGCAGCGGCAACAGCCACAAGTCTGTTGCGGTTAATTTCGTTGCCCTTCGAGTCAACGGCGCCGCCTCTGTCAACATCTGTGTCAAAAATCACGCCCAAGTCGGCTTTGCTTTCCTTTACGGCTTCGCAAATTGAAGCCATTGCCGTTGAATCTTCCGGGTTAGGTACATGGTTGGGAAACATACCGTCAGGTTCAAGATAACGGCTGCCGTCAGTATCAGCGCCCAAAACAGCAAGCACCTTGTCAGCGTAAAATCCTCCTGCTCCGTTTCCTGCGTCAACAACAATCTTAAATCCTTTGAGAGGATGTTCATAATCTTCGGCATTTACTTCTTTTTTAATTTTTTTGCAGAGTCCTTTTGCGTAGTCGCTCATATAATCAATCTCTTTGACTGAGCCTGTGTCCGCGAGAGCGGGGTGTTCACCGTTTTGTGCATAGGTGAGTATTTCCTCAATATCAGAACCCTCAAGGCCTCCCTCACGGGTGAAAAATTTTAAACCGTTGCGGTTAAACGGATGGTGGCTTGCCGTAATCTGCAAAGCTCCGTCGCAGTTAAGGTCAACGGTCGTCATAAACATTGACGGGGTAGAGGCAAGACCGCAGCACAGAACTTTTGCGCCGCAGGCTTTGAATCGTTTTGTCGTAATATCCATTATATGAGGACCCGAAATTCTGCTGTCACGGCCGACAGATATTGTAAGTTCGTTTGCGGGTTTTCCCGCTTTTTTGGAAAGCCATAATACAAATCCATCTGCCATTGATGCAACAGCATCATCGGTAAGATTAACATTTTGGCCCTCAACACCCTCGCTCGCAACGCCCCTGATGTCTGTTCCGCTTTTAAATTGTTTATAAAAATCATTAAGCATAATTTTCGTCCTTTCTGTTTTCCGTTGGTAGTATTATACCGCATAAATGGAAAAATCACAATAAGACAGAAATGCAAGTTTGTAAAAAAGGAAAATTTTTTTATTGCTAAAAAGGAAATAAGTTGTTAAAACTGACTAAATAATAATGCATTTATTTTTAAAATGTAAATTGCAAACAAATTACTTTAGTGACTTATGTACAAAATTATATTATAATTTTTATATATATTTGACATTTAAAAGAATAAATCAACAAATTTAGAATCAAAAAATTGTTGACTTTTTTAAATTGTTGACTATAATAATAATTGTCAAGTAAATAGTCCGCTTGACTGTCGGCTTGTTTCAATTTAGCCTTACTCGAGTAAAATTGAAATTTATATTACCGATAATAATCATGATTTGCCAAATGGTAAATGGCGCACGAAAAAACTTTATATATTAAAGAATTTAAGGAGGAAACATTATGACACCGATTCTTAGTTTGCATGATGTCGACGTAACTGCGTTCCTCGCCGTGCTTGATACCTGCGAGGGCAACGTATATCTCATCACAAAGGAAGGCGACAGATTGAATCTTCGCAGTAAGCTTTGCCAGCTCGTTGGCTTAACACGCCTTATCGAGGGTGGTAAGATTGCTGAAGCAAGCATAATCTGTGAGAATAAAAACGATGAGAGCAAGCTTTTTAGATTTAACTTCTTTGGCGATACAGGTAACGCTAAGGTTGGTTAAGTCTTGGGCTTAAAAGATTACTAAATTAGTTTTTCACGTTAATTTCAAAACTTCTAAATCCCAAAAACGGCCGCTTTTGCGGTCGTTTTTGGGTTTTGCTTGTTTTAGGAAAATAAGTGTTATATAATTTACTTGATTAGTGATTATACGATTGGCACTGCAAATAATAATTTAAAACGAGGAGGGGATAGAATTGAAAATTCTTGTGGTGTTCAGCGGCGGAACAATAGGCTCCTCCGTCAAAAACGGGGTTATTTCACCCGAAGAAAGCAATTCATACAAGCTTTTAAAGATGTATGAAGAAAAATGCGGAAAACAAAGTGAAATTCATTTTACCGTTGTTCAGCCGTTTAGCATATTGAGTGAAAATATGGACGGAAGATTGCTTACAAAGCTCTATAATTGTATTAATAATTATAATTTATGTGAATTTGACGGAGTTATAATTGCCCACGGTACAGATACATTACAGTATACTGCCGCTTATTTAGCCTATTCGTTCGGATTGTGCGGTACGCCGATTGTTTTGATTTCGGCGGCATATCCTCTTGATGATGAACGTTCAAACGGGATGGAAAACTTTTGCGCGGCCGTTGAGCTGATACGGCACGGAAAATTCAGGGGAGTGTTTGTTTCATACAAAAACAGAGACGTTGGATATACTTTCATTCACCGTGCTTCACGGGTTTTAAATCATCTGCCCTATGATGATTCTGTTTTAAGTATGTACGACAACTGCGTATATGCCGTATATTCAGAGGGGCAGGGGGTGTGCTTAAATGAAAGCTATACTGAAAAATCCGATGAAATCTCACTCTCTGATTGTGCCGAACTTGATGATAGATCAGACGTAATGTTTTTAAAATCATATGCGGGTGCTCATTTTCCGGAGATTCCATATGGTACAAAGGCGGTTTTGCTTGAGGGGTATCATTCCGGTACTCTTAATACTGGTTCAGCTGAGTTGAAAAAATTATGTAAAAAAGCACAAATTTCAAATATTCCGGTTTATTTGACAGGAGCCTGTGATGGGTTTAATTATGAAAGTAAGAGTTTGTTTAAAATTTTCAAAATAAATGTTTTGCCGCAGGCTTCCCCCATAGCTATGTATATGAAGCTTTGGATGCTGAAAAAAGAGAGAATTGATGACGTATGCCGTCCGTGCGGCGGAGATTATAAGTAAAGAAATACACCCCTGCAATT
>CALYBP010000019.1 GCA_944415425.1 uncultured Ruminococcus sp.
ATTATTTAAGTTCGTCAACAACCTTCTGAATAGCCTCAAGTGCGTCATCGGGAAGCTTGTCATAACCGTCTTTTTCAACAGCAAATGCCTTGATTTCGTTTACACGGTCATTCATACGAGCCTTAAGCTGTGATACATACTCAGCGTCGTTCATATCGGGAACAAAGCCTTCCCAATCCATGATTTCGATGTCAGAGAACGGACCCCACTTCTTAAACTCAGCCTTGCCCTCAACGATAGCTTCGAGGATTCCGAGTGTATCCTTTGGCTGAACCTTCTTGCCCATAAAGTCGCCTGTGTTAACAATGTAGCAGTCAACATTCTTTTCTTCAACGAGCTTCTTAAACTTTTCGTAGTCGTTAGCAAGCGGGTATGTTCTGAACGGGTTAGCATAAGGAACAACAACAAGCTTGTTGGGATCAACGCCGGGAGCGAGTCTTTCAGCGGAAGATCTCTTTGTAGCAAGAGTAGCGCCCATTACAGATGCGAGTGAAGCGCCCTTGAGTTTTACAACCGGAGGAATTGTAGGATCCTTCATGATCCAGAAAATAGCGTTAACGGGAGCGTCAATTCTGTCAACTCTGTTAGGTGACCAGAGCTTTGACTTAATAGCACGGCCGTTACCGTTTCTGATGTCCTCTGTTACAAGCTGAACCTTGCCGTCCTCGTCAAGAGTAGCAGAGCAGTTCTGAGCTGTAAGGAGATATTTGTTGTCGGGGCATCCCGTAGGATAGTCGGCTGTTTTATCAAAGTATGTCGGTTCAATAGCGATTGAAGCGCAAGTATCTGTGTTGATAATGAAGGCGTCATCGTGAAGAACCTTAATTTGATACTTGCCGTTGTGTTTTGCGTGAGTAAGAGTTGACTTACCTGAACCGGAAAGTCCGTAAACAGAAGCAACATACTTTCTGCCGTCATCAAGGAGATACTCTTTCTGTCCGCCGTGGCATGATGCATAGCCGTTACGGTTAGCGATAGCCCATACCATTGTAAGTGTGCCCTTCTTATGCTCGCCGAAATATCTCATACCGAGGATACAAGCGCAGTTTGTGTCTGTGTTGAAGTAGCAGAGAGTTTTCTTGGCGGGGTCGCTGAGGCAATCAAAGCTTACGCCGGGATTATCAACGGGAGTCCACTGCGGGTCAGAGAAAATATAGATGTCAGGCTCTTTGCCGTCGCCGATGGGCTTTGACTCCTTATACATTTTTACATATTCGTCAGACATGTACTGGAAGTTGAGCATCCATGAGTACATAATGTTTTCTTCGCCCTCTGGAATGAGGAGGTGAACCTTAACCATGAATTCAGGGTCAAGTCCTGCAAAGCAGGTAGCGTGGTACATCTTTTTATAACGAGCGCTGTAAACAGCGTCCATAACAACCTTGTCCAAAGCTTCGCAGTCAACGCCGGGCTCGCCTGCAATTCGGCGTGCAGCAGCATATCTGCCTGTGATAGCGCCGTCGTTAAAGAGAAGAACCTTTGCGTCCTTGTCAAGACCGAATTCCTCGCCTCTGTAAACGGGCATATCAGTAACGATAGTTCCGGGAGAGTTCTTTGCAAGATTGTATGCTTCTTTAAGTGTGTTTACAGGTACAACATTGTTGCCGTAGAATGCGGCTTCAATAATTGACCTTGTTTTTGAGAAACCGGGTTTGCCTTTTCCGATTTCATTCAACGGATAATAAGCTTTTGTTGACATAAAATCTACTCCTTTTTAATTAATTTTAAATCCATACAGTATCACATGCTGAAGATACTGTAATATTATAGCATTAATTAATTTATATTTCAATACAAAATGCAATTTTTCTTTTTTAAAATTGCAAAAATTTCTTAAATAAAATTATGTTTACAAAATATCAACATAATTTTGCATACAAAAGGTGTTTTTTCTTGCATTTTGTAGCTAATTTATATTTTTGCTCAGCCTATTTTGCCGAAAACAAATATACAATGTTTGACTAAAGTGAGTAATAATGATAAAATTAAAGGCATAAATGATGAGGCGGGTAAAATATTATGGGTAAAAAATTAATTTCCCTGTTAATTTGTGTTATGATTTCTGCTGTTGCGCTTTTGGGATGTTCTCAAAGCAGAAACCTTGAAATTGTAGGTGAATGGGTTCCTACAACTGCCACCATTAACGGTACGAGAGTAAGGTATGATGAACTTGGAGCCGGTGATGATGAATTTAAGTTTATTTTCTATGAAAACGGAAACTGTAAAGCCACAATAGCCGGAATTACCGAGGATGCACCGTATACATTTAATGATACTGCGGTTGATATTGAGATTAACGGACAGTCTCATAAGCTGTTATACGAAAACGGAAGTCTCACGCTTTCCCTTAATTACAGCGAAGGGTATACGGCTGTCACATTTGTTAGGGTAAGTGAAAACTGAGTTTAATTTACTTATAAAGAAGCGGGCGCAAGCCTGCCTCTTTTTACTTTATAGGAAACTGCTCAAAAATTGTGGGGCGAAGGGGATTTTATAATATAAGCCTGTCCGCTTGAATTGCGTGTCGGGGCTCTCAACTTTTTTATATTAAGTCAAAATAATTACTTAATATAAATTTGCATACTTTTCATAACGTCGAGCGCATATCCGTTTAGCGTGTCGTCATTAGAAGCAACACAGTTCGAATCAACCGAAATTTTTGCCTGCGGAAGAGCTGTTTTGGCAAGTACAGCGTTGGCTATTACACATATATTAGTTATGACGCCGCAAAATTCAACTTCATCAAAACGCATTTCTTTAAAATATTCAAAAAGTTTTTGTGAACCGAAAGTGTTTTTTTCAAAACAACAGTCGTTTTCTTCACGGGCGGCTGCTGTTTTTCCGAAAAGCTTATGACCGTGAGTACCTTTGATACAGTGCTTTACAGGCAGCATTTTTCCTTCGCTCGTGTAAAGATAATCTTCGCCGTGAGTGTCAAGAGTAAAGACTATCTCAAAGCCTGCGTTGCGGTAACGCTTTATTTTTTCTGAAATTATATCATCAAGATCCTCAGCCTTTTTAAAACCGAGAGACCCGCTTACAAAATCATTTTGATAATCAACAATAACAAGACATTTTTTCATATCAGTTTTCCTTTATTTCAATCGGATTTTCATCAAATCCCTCAAGCTCAAATTTCAGACCGCAGGTGGAACACTCAAGGTACGGTCTTGTGATTTTTTTATTGTCCTGAATGAGAAGCATAGGGCTCTCACAAAACGGGCAAAGTTTTATTTTGCTGTTTGTCATAATAACACCCCCTGTTGCGTTTACTTGATTATACTACGCAGAGAAGCCTTTTGTAAATATTTTTTTCTTTACAAACCGCATAAAAAGGAATAAACTAATAAAAAGAGTTTATCAGAATAATAATCAGAATAAAAAACATATTACAGCCTGAGAAAATACAGTTCAAGGCTATTTAATTTAATATATCAGGAGGCCGAAAATGGAAGAGAAAAATTTTTCAATGCTCTGCGATTTTTATGAGTTTACGATGTCGAACGGTTACTTTAAAAACGGTTTTTATAAACAAAATGTATATTTCGATGTATTTTTCCGCAAGGTTCCGGACAACGGAGGTTTTGCAATAGCCGCAGGATTGGAACAGGTTATAGATTACATAAAAAATCTCAGATTTGGGGACAGCGATATTGAGTTTTTGCGCTCAAAAAAGATTTTTGACGAGGATTTTCTTACATACCTTAAAAATTTCAAATTTACAGGGGATATTTACGCTGTGCCCGAGGGTACACCTGTATTTCCCAATGAGCCGATAATGACAGTTAAGGCGCCCGCCATAGAGGCACAGCTTATAGAAACATTTGTTTTGCTGACTTTCAATCACCAGACTCTTATAGCAACCAAGGCGAACAGAATAGTCCGCTCGGCTCAGGGCAGGGCTGTAATCGAGTTTGGCTCAAGGCGTGCACAAGGAGTGAGCGGGGCTGTTGACGGAGCAAGGGCTGCGTATATAGGAGGCTGTGTCGGGACTGCATGCACGCTTACGGACAAGCTGTACGGCGTGCCCGCGGGAGGAACAATGGCTCATTCGTGGATTCAGATGTTTGATAACGAGTATGATGCCTTTAAGGCATACTGCGAGCTTTATCCGGATAACCCGACGCTTTTGGTAGATACATATAACACGCTGAAAAGCGGAGTCCCCAATGCGATAAAGGTATTTAAAGAGGTGCTTTTGCCAAAGGGCAAAACCGAGTTTTCAATCAGACTTGATTCGGGAGATATATCTTACCTGTCCAAAAAAGCCAGAAAAATGCTTGACGATGCGGGACTTCATAACTGTAAGATAACCGCGTCAAACGCCCTTGACGAGTATCTTATACGCGACCTGATGATGCAGGGAGCAAAGATAGATACTTTCGGCGTGGGAGAGAGGCTTATTACATCCTCAAGTTCGCCTGTGTTCGGAGGAGTTTATAAACTTGTTGCGGTTGAAAATGAGGGCGGAGAGATAGTACCGAAAATCAAGGTCAGCGAAAATACCGCCAAGATTACAAACCCTCATTTTAAGAAAGTTTACAGATACTATGACAACGAAAGCGGCAAGGCGCTTGCTGATGAGCTTTGCGTATATGATGAGGTGGTTGACAGCTCAAAGCCGCATACGATTTTTGATCCGAACGCATCATGGAAAACAAAAACGCTTACTGATTTTACGGCGAAGGAACTGCTTGTGCCGATATTTAAAAACGGAAAATGCGTGTATGAGTCTCCGTCAATTCAGGAAATTGCCCGCTTTTGCAAGGCGCAAATTGAACTTTTGTGGGATGAGGTAAAGAGGTTTGAGAATCCTCATACATATTATGTAGATCTGTCAAAAAAGCTTTATGATATAAAAAATATACTTTTAAATGTATACGGAGTTTAAATTAATCAATACATTTTGTATAAATTTTGGTTGATGCATTGACATCAAATGGAGAATATGATAAAATTGTGCTAAAATTACATAAAATTATCTAACGAGGAGAAATTTTTATGAAATTAAGCAGACGAGTTTTATCATTATTTATTTCGGCTTCATTTGTATTTTCAACGTCGGCACTTTCCGTTAATTCAGTATTTGCCGCTGTTGATGAAAACGGGTGCTATGTGCCCGACAGCTCTGTTGAAACAAATCGGTATTATTTTGCAATGCCTGATGATTGGTATAATGAAAACACCGACACGGCAGGAATTTACTGGTGGTCAGGCGGTGACGCTTGCGGTACAGGGGAGGGCAATGTTAATTGGCCTGGTTACAAGGCGCAGAAGAGTAATTTTGATAATGTGTACTATGTTGATTGCCCGAAAGACGTTCCGATAATTATTTGGAATAACTATATTGACGGTGGTACAGATCCGGAAGCTTCGATTTATAAAGATGCTAAGCAAATTGTAGATTCCAATGTTGAGTTCATGTGTGCATTTGACTTGGACGGTGAGGTTTATACTGACAAATGGCTTGCTGAGATGGAAGAAAGCTATAACGGTGACAAGAAAGCTCTCGGCGGTTATGCTGATAATTTCTTTTATGATGAAGAGTATGGACTCGGATTTTCGTTTGAGCTTGATAATATGATTTATGTTATAGATCCCGAAAGGACAAGTGAAAGCTTTAACGGTAAGCTGACATATGAAGGTAACTGGTATTTCTACTTCGGCAACGGGGATTATGGCACATATCCAACAAAAGAAGCTTCTGAAAGTGCGGGAACTTTAAAAAATGTAGCGGATATTGATTCAATACCGACAGGACCTGAAATTACCGATGATCCGACGACTCCCGTAAATCCCGGCGGCGGTGAATATAAAATAAACTTTGATGTGAAAAAGTCAGGATGGAATCTTGTAAAGAGTGTGTACTGCCATATCTGGAGTACAGACGGTTCACCGACTTCTTCGGGTGAGGATTGGCCTGCGTGGCAGACAAAGACTGAGCTTTGTACATATAATGCTGAAACAGGTATTGCTACATTTGACCTTTCCAAAACAGGACATGAGTTTAGCAAGGATGACGGTAAAGTTTATTATGTGATTTTTAGTTCAAATACAGGTATTGAGACATACTATACCGTTATGAGTGGTTCGTGCATCGGAGATACGATGTACTGCAATGGACAACTGATTGAAAACCCTCAAGATTCGGCGAAAAAATCAAACGTTGCCGTTTGGGAAAATAATCCGGATTGCGGCCCGGCAAAGATGGTGACGTCTACGGGAAATATAATAGGAACGGTCTTGCCCGACGGTGTAACAGATGTTGATTTGGTTACAGAATATGTATTAAATTATTGGAGCGACCGATATAAAATGGATTTATTGGGTAAGATTATGAATCAGCTTAATTTAAACCCTTACTCGGTGATAGATGACATAAGGCAAAATACATCTAATATTTCAATAATTGGTTCTGTGGAGGAGAGCATAAGTACAGCATTTGTTAAAGCTGATGTTGATCTTGACGGTATCATTTCAATTAAGGACGCTACGGCGATTCAAAAATATCTTGTCGGGCTGGCAGATTTTACAGAGGCACAAAAGTATGCTGCGGATGTTACAGGTGATAGGAGAATAAGCATTACAGATGCTACAAGTATTCAAAAACTATTAGTATCATAATCTATCTTGTTTTTATAAAATTTATGGCGGCTGAACTTTTTGTTCAGCCGCCACTTAAATTTAACATATAAAAATATAATAAGCTTTTTTAATCATGTATTGCCGTTTAGCTCATCTATTATTTCCGCGATAAGCTCACGTTCATCCATGTGATATTTTACGCCCTTGATTTCCTGGTAATCCTCGTGTCCTTTGCCGGCAAGCACGATAATATCTCCGTCCTGCGCGTTTTCCATACAATATCTGATAGCGTCTTTTCTGTTAGGAACCACAACATACTTTCCGTCAGTTTTGTTAATACCTGTTTTTATGTCCTCGATTATGTCCATCACATCCTCAAAACGGGAGTTATCCTCGGTGATAACCGACAAATCGCTTAGTTTGCCCGAAACCTCTCCCATTTCATATCGGCGGACTTTAGGTCTGTTTCCTCCCGCACCGAACATGGTAATAAGTCGGTTCGGGTTGTACTGGCGAAGTGTGGTCAAAACATTTTCCATCGATAAGGCATTGTGTGCATAATCTATTAGCAAAGTGTAATTGCCGGGTACAGTTACCGGCTCAACCCTTCCTTTTACTTTTGCGTTTTTAAGGCCCTCAATAATATATTTGTCATCAACACCGAAGAAAGACGCTGCACAAATTGCAGCAAGTGCGTTATATGCATTGAATTTTCCCGGTATGCCTACATCAACGGACAAATTTTTTAATCCTTCCGTGTCAAAATGCACTCCTATAAATCCCGCATCGGACAGCAAATGTTCATTTTTTGCGCGTAGCTGTGCGTTTTCTGAAAATCCAAAGGTGAGAACGGAACTTTTAAAGCCCTGGGTAATTTTTTTCCAGCTCGGATCATCAACATTTGCAGCGGCATACCTGCATTGCTTAAAAAGCAGGCTTTTGCAGTATAAATACTCTGCCATATCCTTATGCTCAACACCGCCTATATGATCATCGGAAAAATTCGTAAATATTCCGGCGTCAAATTCAATTCCCGCAAGTCTGTGATGCTTTAGGCCTATTGAGGACGCTTCAATTACCATAGCTTTACAACCGGCGTTTATCATATCTCTCATGGCTTTATGGATTTCGTAAGATTCAGGCGTAGTATTTTCTGTTTTTACGGTTTTGCCGTCGTAAACAATGCCGAGAGTGCCTATTGTTCCGCATTTTATTCCTGCTCTCTCGAAAATTTCGGCTGTCATTGCCGCAGTCGTAGTCTTTCCTTTAGTGCCGGTAATGGCGACGGTTTTGAGTTCTTTTGCGGGATTGTTAAAAAATTCGGCGCTGATAAGCGCAAGAGCGAGCCTTGTGTTGTCGGTTCTTATAACAGCAATGTTTTTATCGACATCAAAGTCAAGATCATCACTTATTAAAAGAGCTGCTGCTCCGTTTTCGACCGCAGATTTAGCATATTTATGGCCGTCGGAGGTATAGCCCTTCAAACAAACAAATAAACATCCCCGAGAGACCTTTCTTGAATCATAAACAATGTCAGTTATTTCGGGATTTAATATATTTGATGCACTATATTTAATATTTATAAGAAGCTCATTCAGTTTCATAAGATCCTCCGCATAATAAAATGATTTTACTCTTAATTAATTATACCAACTATACGTTGTTATTACAACTTTATAAATGAAAAAATACAGAAAAATTTAGTAAAAATGTTAATTGTTGAAAATTAACTAAAAAAATCATTATTCTCTTGATTTGGAATATAATTTAACAGAACTAAAAAATATAATTGTTCTATGTATTAACTGCGCACGTTTAGCTTTGTAAAATATGCACAAATAAATTATGAGCAATTAGCATAAAATAAAATTATCGATTTTATGCAAAACGCTAAAAAAATAAATATAACAAGTAATATTGCATAAAAAATAAATGAGAATTTAACAATATAGATAAAAAGTACAAAGGTGGTTGAAATTCGGTTGTTTTTTTGATATTATTTATATAGTGGATTTGAATTGACTTTGTGCAATTTGCTCCATAAAGTTTAAAAATTATTTTTGAAAGAGGGATATTCCAATGAAAAAGATTCTTGCCATTCTTATGGCAGGTGTGCTTACTGCAACTGCTTTTGCAGGCTGCGGCGAAGGCGCATCAAACACAGGTTCTGACTCAGGTTCAGGTTCTTCGCAGGGTTCTCAGGCTGCAGGCATTGATTCCGCAGTTGTAGATTACAAGTATTTCGGCGAAGAGGACAACGTTAAGCTCAAGGTTTGGGCTCCTGACGCAGCTGTAAGCCTTATTAAGCAGCAGATCGAAGAGTTTAAAAAGACTTATTCAGAAAAGACTTTCGACATTACTGTTATTGCACAGGGTGAGTCTGACGCTGCTACTCAGATGCTCAACGACGCATCAGTAGCTGCCGATGTATTCGGACTTCCCAGCGACCAGCTCAATAAGCTTGTTGATGCGGGCGTTATCGCTCCCGTAGCAAAGGGCTTCGTTGATTATGTTACATCTTCAAACTCTGAGGATACAATCAAGGCCGGCACACTTAAAAACAGTAAGGGCGAGGATACACTTTATGCATATCCTGAAACAAACGATAACGGCTACTATCTTGTTTATGACAACACAGTAGTTACAGCAGAAGATGCAAAGACTCTTGAGGGCACATTAGAGGCTTGTAAGAAGGCTAACAAGAAGTTCATCTTCGATGCAGGCGACGGTTTCTATGCTTGTACTTTCGCTTTCACAGGCGGCGTTAAGATCGACGGTCTTGAGGACGGTATTACACAGAAATTTGTAGATTACGATGAAGACGAAGCTGTTAAGACACTTCAGGCATTCGCAAGACTCATCAAAAAGTACAAGGGCACATTTACATCTCTCAATGTAAAGAACGTTGCTTCCGGTTTTGCTAACGGCACATGCGGCGCAGGCGTTGACGGTTCTTGGGATACAGCAGTTAACATGAAATCTCTCGGTGACAAGTTCGGCGCTGCTAAGCTTCCTACAATCAATGTTGACGGCGAAGACAAACAGCTCGTTTCAATGTTCGGTTACAAGTATATCGGCGTAAACGGCTCTTCAAAGTATCCGGCTTCAGCTCAGATTCTTGCTCTTTACCTTGCAGGTGAGGATTGCCAGAAACAGAGAACAGAAGAACTCGGATGGGGTCCTTCAAACATTAATGTTCAGAAAGACCCGATCGTTACAGAGAGCGCTGTTCTTAACGCAATCAAGGATCAGTCCCTTAATTCTTGCACACAGGTAAATATAGCTTCTACATTCTGGACTCCTATGGGTAACCTCGGCAACAAGCTCGTTGCTGACGAGTGGGATCCCGAAGATACAGCGGCTACAAAGAAGCTTCTCCAGGACACAATAACTAATATCCGTGACGAAGGCTAACAATTTGTAAGAGATTAAAATCTTTGTTCATTATGCGGGGCACTTTGCTTATGTGGGGTGCCCCAATAAAGATGAAAAGTCTAAAATGGCTGGTTTCAATTGCGATATAACGATTGTATGCCTTGCCAAGCAGTTTTTGATTATTCGGTTTAACCGTTTTTGTTTTTTCAGTAAAAGGGAGATTAGCAGACTTTATTAAGGAGAGCTTATATGACATATGTAGAATACAAACAGCTCAATCCGTTTCAGAGGTTTGCCTATAATTTTAAGAAATTTATCTTAAATATTCCTCACGCCTTAGCTAAGTTTTTTAAAGCGATAGGCAGAGCGATAGTAAGATTTTTTACAGGTATTGGCAAAGGCTTTAAAAACTACGGGGTTACCTTCGTAAAAGGTGACTGGGCTACAAAACTTTCTTATTTGATCTTTGGTGTAGGAGATATACACAATGGCAAATATTACAAGGGAATTTTATTTTTCCTTGTAGAAGTGCTTTATGCAGTTTTCATGGTTTCTTTCGGTTGGACTTATTTGCAGAAGTTTGACACACTCGGCACACAGGTAACACATCAGGATTTTAATGAAATGGGTATCCCGACAACAGTATACGGCGATAACTCAATGCTTATCCTGCTTTATTCCGTTCTTACGATTGTAATTACGGTGGTTGTTTTTGCTGTGTATATTGCAAACATTAAGGATGCGTACCGGCATCAGGTTTTGAGAGCGGAGGGCAAAAAGCCCACATCGCTGAAAACCGATGTGAAGGAATTTCTTGACGGAAAATATCACATTACTCTTCTTTCTTTCCCTGTGCTTATGATCAGCATATTTAACATATTGCCGCTCATATTCATGGTACTCATCGCATTTACTAACTATGACCAATCCCACCTTCCTCCGGGAACTTTGTTTACCTGGATAGGTTTTGATAATTTTGGTTCATTGTTCAACTTTGTTGACAGTGCAGCAAAGGCTACAACTTTTATTGAGCTTACAAAGTGGACATTGATATGGGCTGTTGTTGCCACATTCTCTAACTACATACTCGGTATGATCGTCGCTCTTATGATTAACAAAAAGGGCATCAAACTTAAAGCTTTGTGGAGAACTCTTTTTGTAATTGCAATAGCCGTACCTCAGTTCGTATCACTCCTTCTTATGAACCAGATGCTCCAGACGAACGGTGCAATAAATATTATTCTTGAGTATTTCAACGGCGGCGTCAATCCGCAGATACAGTTCCTTAACAGTACTACTCTTATGGCGAGGATGACCGTAATCATTGTAAACCTCTGGGTAGGTATTCCGTACACAATTCTTTCAATGTCAGGTATTCTTATGAATATTCCTGAGGATCTGTATGAATCGGCTCGTATCGACGGCGCAGGTCCTGTCAAGACATTTACAAAGATTACATTGCCGTATATGATATTTGTAACTACACCTCAGCTTATCACGTCGTTTGTAGGAAATATCAACAACTTTAATGTTATCTTCCTCCTCACAGGCGGCGGTCCGTCAACAGAGGAATTCTACCAGGCAGGACGAACAGATATTCTTGTAACATGGCTGTTCAACCTTACAATGAATTCACAGGACTACGGTCTTGCGGCTGCAATAGGTATTCTTGTATTTATTGTTTGTGCAACTCTGTCACTCCTTATTTATAATAACTCTAAATCTATGAGGGATGAGGAGGCGTTCTCATGATAAAAAGCTACAAATTAAGAAGAATTGTTTCCAATACTCTGATATATGCCTTGCTTATTATTTTGGGAATTATTTGGATTTCTCCGTTTGTTTATCTCGTAATGCATTCATTCAGAGCAGAGGGTCTTATTGCGGTTGACTATCTTGTACCCCGCGAGTGGACATTCCAAAACTATATTGATTTGTTCACGGGCGCAGGCGGCAGCGCGTCAATTAACTTTCCCAAGTGGTTCCTTAACACCTTGATAGTTGCGATTTTCAGTTGTATTATTGCTACTGTTTCTGTACTTATGGTAAGTTACGCATTCAGCCGACTGAGATTTAAGTCCCGTAAAAAATTTATGAACGTCGGAATGATTCTGGGAATGTTCCCCGGATTTATGACGATGATTGCTATTTATTATCTTTTAAAGGCAATGAACCTTACCGGTACTCTCGTGGCTCTTGTAATTTGTTACAGCTGCGGCGCAGGTTTGGGATTCCAGATTTCAAAAGGCTTTTTCGACACGGTGCCGAGGGCTCTTGATGAGGCGGCAACCATTGACGGCGCTACAAAGAATCAGATTTTCTGGAAGATTATTCTTCCGATGTCCAAACCGATTGTTGTTTATACGGTTTTGACGTCATTTATAGGTCCTTGGACAGACTTTATTCTTGCTAAGATTATCATGGGTGATAATATTGAGTATTATACTGTTGCTATCGGACTTCAGAAGATGCTGTCAAACGACTTTATCAATACCTATTACAAGCAGTTCCTCGCAGGTTCTGTTATAGTAGCAGTTCCCATCACGCTTCTCTTCCTGAAGATGCAGAAGTATTATGTTGAAGGCGTAACAGCCGGCGGCGTAAAGGGATAATAATCTTTAATGCTATTGGGCGGCAGCAGTAACTGCCGCCCGATTTTTAAATATCTTACCGATGATTATTAGGTTATTTTTTAAAATAAAATAGCTGAAATTAAAGGAGACTACATATGAGAAAGCTGATTTCACTTTTACTCTGTACTTTGATGCTTGGCAGCAGTATTCTTGTCGGCTGTAACCCTCAGGAATCATCAAACAGCTCCGATACAAAGACTGCACAAGTCGCTGATCCTATTGAAAACATTACAGCAACGGCTTCCGATGATAAGTACAGAAATTTTTATCAGATTTTTGTTCATTCTTTTTGTGACTCAAACGACGACGGCGTCGGCGATCTTCAGGGAATAATTTCTCAGCTTGATTACCTTAACGACGGAGACCCCAACACGGGTGATGATCTCGGCATCGACGGTATATGGCTTACTCCCATAATGCCGTCAAAATCATACCATAAATACGATGTTGAAAACTATTATGATATAGACCCGGATTTTGGTACACTTGATGATTTTGATGAGCTTATCGAGGAATGTGACAAGCGCGGAATTAAGGTAATAATTGACCTTGTTCTTAACCACATATCATCAAACAACCCTCTGTACATAAAGGCGGTTGAAGAGGTAAGCGAGGGCAAACTCGACGGCAATGCACAGTATTTTGAGATACACAAAACAAGTTACTTTGACAGCTCGACAAAAGTAAATACCCTTTCAAACGGCTATGCGTGTGAGGCTAATTTCTCTTCCGAGATGCCTGAATGGAACCTTAATTCTGAAAAAACCCGTGAGGAATTTACGAAAATTGCAAAGTTCTGGCTTGACAGAGGTGTCGGCGGCTTCAGACTTGATGCGTGCAAGTACTTTACAAACAAAAGTACAGACGGAACAGAGTTTTTGAAATGGTTTTATGAAACATGCCAGGAAATAAATCCAGATGTTTATATGGTCGGGGAGAACTGGTCGGACGATTCTGATATTGAGGAATTGTACAAGTCCGGAATAGACAGCCAGTTTGCATTTAAGTTTTCTCAGACATCGGGACTTTTTGTCGAAAACTTAATAACTCAAAACGGAGCGGCAATAGTTAAGAAGGTCATGAACTATGACAATAAGATGAAAGAGAATAATGAAGAAGCTATTAATGCTTATTTCCTATCAAACCACGACCAGGTAAGAGTTGCTAATTCACTTGAAGCACAGGGACTCGGTTATCAAAAGCTTGCGGCGGCGCTGTACATGCTATTCCCGGGAAATCCGTTTATTTACTACGGAGAGGAGATAGGAATAACATCCCCGGAAACTACTAACGATGCAAATTACAGGACCCCGATGGTATTTGACTCCGAAAATATGCCAACTATATTTGTTAACGGAGTCGGAGATCAGCACGAGGTTCCCACATACGGCGGCGTAAAACAGCAGCTTGAAGATGACGATTCGCTGTTGAATTACTATCGCAGAATTATAAAAATTAAAAATCAAAATCCTGAGCTTGCAAGAGGTACAATTACAGGTACACAGGGCTTTGATAACAAAAATATCGGAGCATATTATGTTGAGTATGAGGGCTCGAAGCTGCTTGTCGTTCATAATTTCAGCGCAAAAGAAAGCAGAACCATTACAGTTACCGATGATATGATAAAAAATGCAACCGTAAGAGCAGACCTCGTTGCGGAAAGCTCGGATAAGCATGTTGAACTCAAAGACGGGCAGCTCACGCTTCCTGCTCAGTCAACGGTTATCTTAAAGTCTGCGGAATAATGTATTTTGAGACAATAAACCGCAAATGTAAGGTGTGCTGCAATAAGGACTGCGGCATAAATTAACGCTTAAGAAATCAGGAAAATCCCCGTATGAAGAAATTGTTCTTTGTACGGGGATTTTAATTTGCGGGTTTCAGAGGCTATTTTATATTTTATTTTGGATTTTTAAATGAGATAAAAAGAGATAACAAATAAATAAAAGAAAACGAAAGCGGAAAAGCCGATAGGTCACGGAATTTTACAAAGTTGTAATATATTGTTATACAAAATAATTAAAACAGCGATATATTCAGAAAAATTTATAAAAATATTGTTCTCTTTTAATCCAAACTCTTGATTTTTACTTTGAATTATACTATAATGTATATACTAAAGCGTAGTATGCGAATTTTTAAATAGGAGGAAATATAAATGTCGAAGAAACTTATCAGTTTGCTTTTGTCTGTTATTTTGGCAGCTTCTATGTTTGCCGTTGCTGCGGTAAGCGTTTCTGCCGAGGTAGACGAGCAGGGAAGATATGTTCCGACAGAGGGCGTAGATACCTACACATATTATTTCTTTATGCCTTCTGACTGGTACAATGACTGTGCTTCGCAGGCAGGAGTTTATTGGTGGATCGGCTCTGATTCCCCCAGTGCATGGCCGGGCTATAACGCCTATGATGCTGACGCTGACGGAATATATTATTCCGCAGTTCCGACAGATGCAACTACAATCATTTGGAACAACGCTTTTGACGGTGGGGAGGATACTACTTCTCCTGATTATGCAAAAGCAATACAGACTTCCGATGTGTCAAGTCAGTTTTGTTCATTAGGTGACAGCGAGATTTACGGCTCTGATTTTTTTGAGGAAATGGAAAATTCCTACAACGGCGATAAAGCGGCTTTAGGAAGCTTTGCTGATAACTTTTTCTATGATGAAGAGTTCGGACTTGGTTTTTCCTTTAACTATAACAATATGATTTATGTTATAAATCCCGATATGATTTCGGAAAATCCCCTTAACGGTAAGCTCGTTTGCGGCGGAGAGTGGTATTTCTACTACGGTAACGGCGAATACGGAACTTATCCTACAAGGGAAGAGGCTTTGGAAAAAGGAAAGCTTTTCAATACCGACTATCAGCCTTCAAAGGAAGAGGTTGTAACAGAAGCAACATCAGCGGCCTCTGAGCCTGTCGAAACTACCGAGGATACGTCTTCTGCCACAGCTACGGACAGCACGGAAAACTCAGAGTTGTATCTTACGGTTAACGCCACATCGAACTATTTTCCCGAGGCGAGTGCAGAATATAACAGCGATACTAAGGAGGTAACCGTTACTTACCTTATGAAGTCGTCAAAAAATGTTCTTGATACGCAATGGGCGCTTTATTATGATTCAAGCGTTTTGTCAGTATCGGATAAGAACAGCGCCGAAACGATTTGTCCCGCTATCGGAAGCAACGGCGTTCTTAATTTGAGCATTGACGGCGTTGTTAAATATAACGCAACAAGTCTTAACCTCTTTGATTTCTCGACTGAGGAAAAGATTTATGTTTCAGTAATATTTGATGTTAAAGATTTGTCGGCTTATGCGCCTGTAACGACTACGGTTGACCTTGATGTCAATGTGCTTCGCGTTTCTAAAATCAATCCCGAGACATTTATGAATGATCCTGCGCAGGAGGTTATCCTTTGCAATTCATCTGAAGTTTTGGAAAATGAGATGACAAATAAGGTAAATGCACAGAGAAGGACAGAGCTTACGCCGTCTACCTACGTTGACGGCTCCACGGGTGACATAACTTCGTCTACGGATATATCGACCGAACCGGAGCCCACCGTTCCTTACATTACCGTAAATGCCACTTCAAATTATTTTCCGATGGCGACTGCACAGTATAAAAAGTCAACAAATGAGGTTGTCGTTACATATTGGATGAAATCCGATATGAACGTGCTTGATTTGCAGTGGTATCTTACTTATGATTCTGATGTACTCACTCTTTCCGATAAAAACAGCTATGAGTCTGTATGTCCGACGATCGGAGAAACAGCCGTTATGAACACCGGACTTAAAGATAAAATTAAGTACAACGCTACCAATCTTTATCTGTTTGACTTTAAGTCAGAAGAAACGCCTTTTGCTCAGATCGTGTTTGATGTAAATAATATTGATGGTTTGGAAATAAGCGAAACAACCGTGAACCTTACTGTTGAGGTTTTGAATGTTTCCGAGGTTGATCCTGAAACATTAAGGTCTGATGCAGACAAGGAAATTAATATTGTAAATGATAGTACTGTTTCAACAGATCCGTCGGTAGAAAAGGCGAATATTCAGATTCGCACGACACTGACACCGTCTACTTTTGTACCGCCCACCACGGCTGAACCTACAACTGCAGAACCTGCAACAGAGGAGCCTTCGTCGGTTGAACCTACGGAAACGACTTCAACATCTTCACCCACTGAGGGAACAACGGAAGAGCCATCACAGACACCGTCAACTGCGCAGCCTACTGAACACACACAGACAACTTCGCAGAGTGAGGCAACACAGGCATCGTCTGTGAACCCAACCGATTCAGGATCGCAGACAACCACAGGACAGGCAACATCCGATGCGGCAAGCAGTTCCGACAGTAATGCACCTCAAACCGGTGAAACTTCTTTTGCTGTTATTATACTTGCAATTTTAATCGGTGCAACGTGTGTGATGTTTGTCCTTCGTAAAAGAGAAATGATGTAAAACCTTCTTATTAGAGCTGACCTTTTGGTCAGCTCTTTTTTACTCATGGGCAAGTGTACGAAAGAGGTCGGGAAAAGAAGATCTGATAATATCATCCTGTCTGCCCGAATTTCGTGTTGAGGTGCTAGACTTTTATAAAATTTGTAATTTTTAATGTCAAAATTTAAAATAATAAAAAATAACCTTTGGCAGATAATAAGACCGAAGGGAGTTTTTTTATGATAAGAAGAATAGGACAAAATACTTTGGGATTTGAGGAAACTCCTGCTATTGCCGGTTACGCATCAGTTGCGGGAAAGCTTGAATCACAAGGCCCCTTGGGTAATGATTTTGATAAAATAATTTACGACAGTTATAACGGACTTCAAAGTTTTGAGCAGGCGGAAAGCAGACTTCAGACCGAAGCAGTTGCTCAGGCAATAAAAAAATCCGGTGTATCAGCAGAAGAAATTGACTTTATTTTTGCAGGCGACCTGTTAAATCAGTGCATAGGCTCAAGTTACGGGCTTATTGATTTTAATATATCATATCTCGGACAGTACGGGGCTTGCTCAACCATGGCACAGGGGCTTATTATGGCCTCGGTGTTTGTTGAGAGCGGAGCCGCAAAAAATGCCGCCTGCGTTACATCATCACACTTTTGTTCCGCTGAAAGACAGTACAGATTTCCTCTTGAATACGGTTCGGTACGTACGCCGACAGCACAATGGACGGTAACAGGTGCGGGGAGCTGTATTCTTAATAATTCAAAAAAAGGGCCGTGTGTAACGAGGGCAACGGTAGGAAAGATTGTTGATTTGGGAATTAAAGACGCAAACAATATGGGAGCTGCCATGGCGCCTGCTGCGGCACTTACACTTAAAAATTATTTTACCGATACTGCAACTTCTCCCCGCGACTATGATTTGATACTTACAGGCGACTTGGGCGAAGTCGGCAGCAAGTCGCTTTATGATTTGCTGCTCATAGACGATATAGATATAAGAAACAGGCATAATGACTGCGGACTTATGATTTTTAACCGACAAAAGCAGGACGTTCACGCCGGAGGGTCAGGATGCGGTTGTGCCGCTTCTGTGCTGTGCTCCAAAATTTTAAAAGATATGGAAAGCGGAATTTATAACAATATACTATTTATGGCAACAGGGGCGCTAATGAGCCCAACTGCGTGCGCTCAAGGGTCAAGTATTCCTTCGGTTGCACATCTTGTAAATATAAAATCCAGGTAAAATTATTAAAATAGCCCTGTTCAAAACGATTTGATTGTGTTATAATGTAAGGGTACAGTATAGATTGTGACTACACCCGTGTAACATTAACCTTTTTGTGTGATTGTGGGAGTTGAGTTGGTGTTTAGCAGAATTAAAAGAGTTGACAACAAGGTTCTTGAGCGTATTGCCTGCATACAGAAACCGGCGCTGAATAAAGTAATGATAACCGCTTCCAGAGCCGGTAACCTTGGATTGATATGGTGGACAATTTGCCTTATTTTTATTGTTCGCCCGAATTGGCGTATGACTGGTTTTAACTTTGTTTTCGGACTTGCTATTGCTCACCTTATGGGAGAAATTATTATAAAGCATCTTGTAAAGCGCGTAAGACCGTGCCATAGGCTTGAAGATGATGAGCAGTTAATAAACAGGCCGAGATTTTACTCGTTCCCGTCGGGACATACTACTGCTTCATTTTCTGTTGTAGGAGTTGCACTTTTAAGGTGCGGCCCTGCGGCATTTATAGGTATTTTACTGCTTGCGTCGCTTATCGGATTTTCAAGAATTTATCTGCGTGTACATTATTTGACAGATGTGTTGGTAGGGATGCTTTTGGGCTTTGTTTGCGGACTTGCTTCCGTGCTTATTTTTAACGCATTTTTCCCGATGTAAAAACCTTAACAGTATTTTGTAAACCAATGTCTGTACTGACATGATAGTATATAAAAGAGAATTGCAGAGCGTATTTGAAATTTCAAATATGCTCTTTTTTTATATAATGTATGCCGAAAAATCAAAAAATTAAAATTTATCACCGGGTTTTGAGAGCAGGGCTGCAATCAGCGCAAAGATTATAGCAGCACCTATTCCTGCCGCAGCGCTTGTTATACCGCCGGTTAAAATTCCCAGCGCACCGTCGCTTGAAAGTGCTTCTTTTACTCCCTCACTCATAAGATAGCCAAATCCGCTTATGGGAACGCAGGCGCCTTCTCCCGCAAAATCCGCAAGAGGGCCGTAAACGCCTATTGCGCCCAAAATTACTCCTGCAACAACAAATCCCGTGAGCACGCGGGCCGGTGTAAGCTTGGTTCTATCTATAAGTATTTGTCCGATTACGCAGATAAGTCCGCCCACCCAAAATGCATTTAGGTATTCCATAAAAACACTTCTTTTCCTTTTATATAGTCATTATCAATAAATATTCTTTACAGTTTTTGTTCATTAATTCTTGTAAATTTTGTTTATGTGACAGAAAACTGAAATTTTGTGAAGATGGCTTGTTTTTTTTAAAATTTAGTACACAAAATTTGATTTTTATAGTATAATCTAAAATGTTTAAATCTGCTTTGTGAAAGCGGCAGACTTCATACACATATAATAATTTTAAGGAGTGAAAGTCACATGGTCGAGGTTAAAAACCTTACGAAATGTTATGGCAACATAAAGGCCGTTGATGACATTAGCTTCACCGTGGAAACAGGTGAGGTTCTCGGTTTTCTCGGACCCAACGGTGCCGGAAAATCAACAACAATGAATATGATAACGGGTTACATATCTTCTACAAGCGGTACCGTTACCATTGACGGAAGTGAAATCCTTGAGGATCCAAAGGAAACAAAGAAAAAAATAGGATATTTACCTGAAATTCCTCCACTCTATCCCGACATGACAGTAAGGAAATACCTTGAATTTATGTTTGATCTAAAAAAGGTAAAACTTCCGAAGAACGAACATATTGACGAGGTTATGAGGCTGGTCGGAATTTCGGAGCAGGAAAACAGAATAATTAAAAACTTATCAAAAGGTTTTCGTCAGCGAGTAGGTTTTGCGCAGGCGCTTTTGGGAAATCCGCCCGTTCTTATACTTGATGAACCCACAGTAGGTCTTGATCCAAAACAGATCATAGAGATAAGAAAGCTTATTAAAAGTCTCGGAAAAAAACATACAGTAATTTTTTCTTCACATGTGCTTTCGGAAATATCAGCTACATGCGACAGAATTATAGTTATTTCTAACGGCAAAATAGTAGCAGATGCAAAGACTGATGAGCTTTCGACTGCCGTTTCGGGCGAAGAGAAACTTGCTCTTCAGATAGAGGGTAATTCTGCTGATATTGTGTCGGCAATAAAGAAAATTCCTGCCGTAATTCGTATCAGTAAAGGGCAGACTATGAGCAATAATGTTACTAAATATATGGTCGAATACGAAAAAGGCAGAGATATTCGACGCGATGTTTTCAGCGCTATGGCAAGAATAGGATGCCCTATTCTTAATATGCAGTCCGGCAACGAAACTCTTGAGGATATGTTCCTCAAGCTTACTTCTGCCGATCAGACTGATTATACAAAAAAAGGAGGTAACAGCTGATGACTGCAATATTAAAAAGAGAGCTTTCCTCATACTTTAATTCCGCGACAGCATATGTAGTAATGGCGGCGTACTTTGTTTTTTCGGGTATATTCTTCACAATCTTTTGTTTTGGATATAACACAACAAGCCTTGCCGGTGTATACGGAAATATGTTCTATATTATAATGTTTATTATTCCGATTATTACAATGAAGACCCTCGCGGAAGAAAAACATCAGAAAACCGACCAAGCACTACTGACTTCTCCGACAAGTCTTACGGAAATTGTAATAGGCAAGTTTTTAGGAGCTTTTATCCTTTATGTTGTTTGCTGCTGCATATTTCTTGTTTATGCTGTGGTTATTTCATTTTTTGCAGCTCCCGATTGGCCCGTTGTGCTTTGCACATTCATAGGTATCATTCTTTTGGGTGCAACTTTGATAGCAATAAATGTGTTTATCTCGGCTCTTACTGAGAGTATGATTATTGCCGCAGTAGTGGGTATGGCGCTCGGACTTTTAATATCGTTTCTTCAAAATATAAGCGATATGCTTTCGATTGACTGGATAAGTTTTGTGCTTGAGAAGATAAATCCTCTTACCTATTACACAAACTTTACATACGGTATATTGAGCATAACCGACATTGTATTTTTCCTCAGCGTTACAGCTTTGTTTTTGTTTTTTACTGTTCGTGTGCTGGAAAAAAGACGCTGGAGCTAAGGGAGGTTTATAAGATGAGCGAAGAAAACAAGGTTATTTTGCCTGACGAAACTCCAGATGTAAATACGGAGGACGATGCCGCTGCGAAAAGCGCTGGCGACGGTAAAAAAGAAAATACAGATAAAAAAGATAATCATAAAAAAGAAAGAAAAAAATCCGGCAAGGGAGGATTTAAGGCATTTCTTAAATCAAGGAAGGCTCGCCACGGTTCTATGGCTGCGGCGATAGTTGCTGTTGTAGTTGCCATTGTAATTGTGGTTAATGTTATTTGTTCCTTGCTTACCGAGCGTTTTCCTGATTTGAATTTTGATTTTACCGCAAATAAATCTTTTGCGCTTCAGGACGACACGGTAGATTATGTATCGCATCTTGATAAGGAGGTAAACCTCTATATCCTTATGACCGAAAGTGATTTTGAGGCGCAGGGAACCTACTTTATTCAGGCTAAGAATTTACTTAATAAAATGAAGAGCAACTCAAACGGAAAAATTAAAATAGAATTTGTAGATCTTTCGTCAAATCCGACATTTACCGCAAACTATCCGGATGTGGATTGGAGCTCAGAGAGCAGCTACGATAACCTTATGCTTGTAGCATGCGGTGATCAGTACAGGATGCTCAAAGTAGGAGATTGTTTTGAGTACGACGAACAGGTTTACAGTTACTATGGCTCTTACCAGTTTACAGGCACAACGATTGAGCAGGCTGTTGTAACTGCAGTACTCAATGTTACTGCGGAAGATAAGGTAGTAGTTGATATGATTACCGGAAACAACGAGCAGGATTATTCCGCTGTAAAGACATTGCTTGAAAACAATGCTTATGAGGTAAATGAAATTTCGCTTGTAACGCAGGATATAGATGAGGACGCCGAGTTTGTAATGCTTTACGCTCCGGCTGTTGACCTTGACGAAGGCGCAGCGGAAAAAATCTCGGAGTGGCTTGATAATGACGGAAAGTACGGAAAATCGTTAATTTATGTTCCTTCCGTAGAGAAGACGGATACCCCTAATATTGACAACCTGTTGGATCAATGGGGTATGACGGTTGACGACGGCTTTGTTTTTGAAACCAGTACGGATTATCTTGTAAGCGGTTCAACCCCGTATGCATTTATTGTGGATTACACCGATTATTACACAGATAATCTTAAAAATGCGAAAATTCCTGTGTTTGTGAATCAGGCGCACGACATTATTATAAATGATACCGAAATGGCTCACGAAATTCTTGTTACCTCTGATGAGGCAGGCGTTCAGCCGTATGAATTTGACGAGGATTGGGATTATCGGGATGCAATGACCGGAGAACCTGTAACGGTTGCTGCGGAAGGCGTTAAAACAAACAACGATGAGCAGTCGTCAAGGGTTTTGGTGTTCGGTTCTGCTGCAATTTTTGATGAAACAATAATGAGCTTCAACAGTTACAATAACTCTGCATTCTTTATGAATATCGTTAATACCGTTGCCGATAAAGAGGATACGGGAATAACAATTGAATCAAAGTCGCTTGAGAGCAATGAGCTCGGAGTAACCGATGTAACAACACAGTCTGCAATGATAGCTGTATTTGTAGTTATTCTTCCCGCCGTAATTCTTGCAACAGGTCTTGTTTTGTGGCTGCGCAGGAGGAACAGATAATGAAAAAGAACACTAAAATTTTTATTATAACAGCCGTCGCAGCTGTGATTTTGATAGGCCTTATGCTTTTGCTCATATTTTTGCCGTCTTCAGAAGACGGAGATGCAACCTATGACGAGGGTATAAAGATGAATGTAACAGTTGATGATGACGGAGTTCACCAAGCTGAAATAATAACGGACAAAAATGGTGAAATAGAAAACAACAGTTACGGTGTGCTTGTAGAGTATGATACTATGGAAATATCAAGTATACACCTTGAAAATAAAAAAGGTACTCTTGACATAACATCATATACTCCAACTAACGAGGACGGAGAAACCGACACAACTCAGTACACGGTAAAAGGATATGAGGATTATGAGCTTCAGCCGGGTATTGCCGACTTGATTGCTTCCTCAGCCGCACAGCTTGATTTTTCAAAGGTAATGACTCTTGAAAAAGCCAAAGCCGCTGGGTACGGCCTTGACAATCCAAGAGCGACAGTTAATGTAACATATTCCGACAAGACAAAGGCTGTAATATATGTAGGAGATGACGCTCCTCAAAATGCCGGAACCTACATAAAATTCGGCGACGGCGACGCGGTTTACTTTGTAACAACTGATTCTGTAAGTGCATTTGACTATGGTCTGACCGACCTTATGAGCCTTACAATAAATGATTCCGCTTCCGATTCAGATAACAGTCAGGCATCGTCAATCAAACTTTACGGTTCGGCGTTTTCAAAAGAAATAGAGCTTGTTCCTAACGAAAGCGACAAAAATTCGGCGTCGTATAAAATTGTAAAACCGTCGGAGGGATATGCAAGCGAATCCGAAAGCAGTCTTGTTGAGGGCGCAATCAGGGGCCTTTATGCTGACAGCGTAAAAATGGTAAATCCATCTTCTTCGCAGCTTTCAAAGCTGGGACTTTCGGAGCCGTATGCGGCTGTAAGCGCAGTTTATCCCGATATAACCGTAGATATTATAAGCTCTAAGCCTGACAGCGACGGAAATGTATATATAATGAAAAAGGGCGGCAATATTGTTTATGTTATGACTGCCGAGAAGCTGCCATGGGTTACTACAAGCTATGAAAAGCTTCAGAGCGAATATGTACTCAGTCCGAAGATGACATCTCTTTCTCAGGTTAGCATAAACAACGGCTCAAAAACATATAACTTTACTTTAAGCTCAAAAGATGTTACAACAACCGATGATGACGGAAATGAAACAACATCAACCGTTACAACCGTAAAGTATAATAACAAGGAAATAGACGAAGATTATTTTTCAACGCTTTTCCAGAATATTTCCTATACAGAGCTTGCTGACCGAAACGACAGCTCGGAAAGCAAAACCGCTGTTTTGACGGTTACTTATACTTATGAATCCGATAACAGTTCAGATACGGTTACATTCTATGATACGGGAGAATCTCGATACTTTGTATCTGTAAACGGAAATTCAGTCGGTCATGTGCATAAATCAGCTATAAATAAGGTTGTAAAGCAGGTATCAGACGTTGCTGCAAACAAAAATGTTGATTCTGTATTTTAATGTTTGGGATTGACAGCGCGAATAACGATTTAATAACGGTAAACATTTCAATCTTTTAAATAATACCTTTTTTTACTTAAATGCTTTATAACAATATATATTTTCTTTGTATTAATAATGGGTAGAATAAACAGCCGAGGCAGATATAATTTTTGCTTCGGCTGTTTTGGCGTTTATATGTAATATTTCAATAATTTTATAGACTTTTTTGTCAGCGTTTGTTATAATTATTCAGTGAAAAGGGTGATATATATGAAAACAATAGATTTGATAGTTCCCTGCTACAACGAGGAAGCGGGTCTTGAGTTTTTTGTTACAGAAACAAACAAGGTAATAGATTCCCTTCCCGATTACAACTTTAGGTATATTCTTGTAAATGACGGAAGCCGTGACAGAACTTACCTTATAATGAAAAAGCTTGCAAAGGAATTTAATAACATAAAGTATATTTCATTTTCCAGAAATTTCGGAAAGGAAGCGGCGATGTATGCGGGACTTCAGCATTCAACTGCCGATTACGTTGTTGTAATGGACGCCGATCTTCAGCACCCTCCCTGCGTATTTCCTCAGATGATAGAAGCACTTGAAAAAGAGGGTTATGACTGCTGCGCTACAAAGCGTGAGGACCGCGAGGGAGAAAGCAGATTCAGAGGTATATTTTCAAAGCTCTTCTTTAAACTTTCAAATAAGCTTACCGATGTAAAAAATCCGTACGGAGCTATGGATTATCGTATGATGACCAGGCAGATGGTTGACTCAATACTCGAGCTTAGCGAAGTTCAGCGATTTTCAAAGGGTATTTTCTCTTGGGTAGGATTTAATACAAAGTGGATTTCCTTTAAGACAGTTGACCGTCAGCACGGAACTACTACGTGGAAGTTTTCAAGTCTGTTTAAATACGCAATAGACGGTATCACCTGTTTCTCGGTTGCTCCGCTTCGATTTACTGCCGTTATGGGCGCCGTAATTTTCTTGATTTCCCTTATCTATATTATAATAACGCTTATACAGACGCTGTTTTTCGGAATTACAACTCCCGGATATGTCACGACTTTGTGCGCCGTACTGTTCCTCGGAGGAATTACGGAGATGTCTATTGGTATTCTCGGCGAGTATATCGGCAGAATTTATATGGAGGCAAAGGACAGGCCTATTTATATTACGAAATTCTCTAATTTTGAGGAAGAAAACAACGAAGAAAAGGAAAATATGCGGTGAAAAATTTTATAAAACAGTTTTTTGATATAAAATTTTGGAAGTTTATTATGGTAGGAATACTTAATACCATTGTAGGTATGGGGCTTCAGTTTTTGTTCTTTAATCTTTGCGGCTGGGGAGAATGGTCCTCGTCGGTCGTAGGATATATTTTGGGAAGCGTTTTGAGCTATTTCCTTAATAAACATTTTACATTTAAAAATAAGGAAAAAGGCATTGGACCCGTAATTAAATTCGCGTTGAATATTGCGGTTTGCTACGGCCTTGCATACGGAATTGCAATACCGCTTGTAAAGTGGATTTGTACGTCTAACTCTCTTACTATGTTTGGCTGGACTGTTGAAAAGTTTGCAGGAAACGCTTCGATGCTCATAGGATCGTGCTTGTTTGTGGCTTTCAATTATATAGGACAGAGGTTCTTTGCCTTTAAGGAAAAAGCCAGCAATTAATATGCTGTTATAATGTTAATAATTTAAAATCAGCGGTTTTCGAGCCGCTGATTTTTTTTGCCTTAAATATTACAAAAATTATAGAAGGAAAAAACCGAAGAAACAATTTTTGTCATATAATGGTTGTAATAAATTGTCGAATGTTGCTCGCATACTGCAATATATCAGTAATAAAAAGCGAAAAACAGTCATAAATTATTGTTGTAATATTTCTGTAATAATTATCATACAATGGTAACAAAACAGTAATAAAATTATTACAAAACCATAACCAATTAAATTCTTGCAAATTGAACATATTTTTGCAGGAAAAAAAGGCGGTATCAAGTGTTTTATAATGCCAAACAAGAAAAATAACACAACTTGTTTGTGCATATTACACAAAATACAACCCTGAAATTAGGTTGACATATCCAAAAGCTGTTACTATAATGGCTTACTGTACCGAGCGGACTTGCAAAAATCCTGCATTTCCTCGGTTAAAGGGTATATGAAAAAATTATTTTAAAGGAGACAGCAAAATGACTATTATGGCAAATAAGCTTCGCATAGTGAAAACGGCTATTGCGTTGACTGTTGCAGCAGCGGTTATTATTGCTTCAGCTATCACCGTTGTTGCGGCGGTACAGACAACTGCCGCTGATAAGACAACATCATCACGCGGCGAATCAACAACTACGGTTGAGTATGAGCTTTCGGACGGCAACCTCGTAGTTTGCAAAAATGATAATTTTAACCTTGATGTAAAAATTATAGACGCAAACGAGATTACAATAACCTCTGATAGCGGCACACAGGTTGTTTATATGGCAAAGGGAACGGTTTCCGATGCTCTTGACAGAGCGGACATAAAGCTTTCGGACAACGAAATGTGCATTCCGTCTGCTGATTATGAAATTAAGTCTGACACACAAATTAAAATTTACAAAACCAAGGATGTCACCGTTACAGCCGACGGAAAAACAAAAACAGTAAAGCTACCTCGAATTAATGTGTATGACGCGCTGAACGCAGTAGGTTATAAGGTTGACAAAAATGATATTCTTAGTGTGTCAAATGACAATAGTGTAAATGATATTTCCGAAGTTACATTAAAAAGGGTAGAATACAAAACAAAGTCAAGCTCAGAAAAAATAGCCTTTGATACGGTAAGAAAAAATTCGGACGAAGTTGCGCTGGGCACGACAAAGGTAAAAACCGAGGGCAAGTCAGGAGAAAAAATCGTTACCCGTGAAATAAAGTATGTTGACGGCAAGGCGGTTTCGGAAAAAGTAGTTAGTGAAAAAACGGTAAAAGAGCCCGTAGACGAGGTTGTTCTTGTCGGAACAAAGGGAGCGGCTTCAAGCGGCGGCGCCGGAACATTTACAGACTCAAACGGCGCGACAGTTGCTTACAGTCAGGTGCTTACAGGCTCGGGAACCGCGTATACTGCACCCGCAGGCGCTTCTACCGCAACAGGTGTTCCCGCTTATCACGGAGGTGTTGCAGTTAACCCCAACATAATTCCGTACGGGTCAAAGCTGTATATTGTTTCAACCGACGGAAGCTTTGTATACGGTTATGCAACGGCCGTTGATACAGGCGGAGCGCTTATGGACGGCTCGGCAATAGTTGACTGTTTTTATAACACATACAATGAGTGCGTTAATTTCGGCAGACGAGATGTAAAAGTTTATGTTTTAGTATAACCTGATTAATTATGTGATAATATGCGGACGGACAGCCGTCCGCATATTATTTTGGACAAAATATTGATTTATGAACAATTATGCTGTATAATTAGTAAGTCTTAAATAAAGTTGTGAAATTACCCGTGAAAGGACTATTTTTATGAAAAAATTTTTATCTGCGGTTTTATGCGTTGTAATTGCAGCGGCGACATTAGCGGGATGTGGCTACAAGGATGCGCTTTCAAAAGACAATACTGCAACGACACAGTCTGCAAAGACGGAGCAGGAGGCAACTGCCGATGAGCCAAAGGCAGAGAGTTTTGATAACAACTTAAATGGATTATGTGAGTATTTCGGTGAGCTGGGTTATGTTACACTCAAGGACGGCAAAATTGACGAAAGTCTCGTAGTAAAAATGGATGCTTCCCTTATAGGCGCTAAAGAGGGTAAAAAGTTTAATACAAAGTACGGAAGCCAGACTGTTGTTATTGAGCTTTATGAGTATGACTTAAATGATCTTAATGACACGGCAAAGTCGGTCATTGATTCTGTAAAGCAGGACGGAAAGTTTACAATTCTCGATTTACCTATGGTAAAAGCTTATCTTTCAGACAGTGGTAAATATATGCTGATTTATACAGACGAAAGCATTGACGATGAAAATCCCGATAAAGAATCTGACAGCTATAAGCACCGTCAAGAGGTTATCGAGCGTTTTAAGGCGTTTAACTAAAGTGAATTCTTAATCAAAACAAGAATCGGGTCGGGGCACGGCTTTAAAACTATGCCCCGACCTTTTGTTTGCTTATATCATTCATAACTGCTCAATTTAATTGAAAGCACAAAATAAACTGATGGCGCGAATGTACGGAGCGTATTGATCTCGTTGAAAACATTCCTGATGGCATCAAAAAGCTTATGAAAAGAAAAATTTTAATGGATTGTATAAAGGCACGGGGAAAAGCCAAAACGGCAACATACAGGCAGTATATGGGAAACAGGCTGATGTACGGAAGAATAATCACACTTTTTCGGCAGTAGAGACCGAGAAGTTATGAAGATTTGATAAAATACGCCTGTGTGCAGTAAAACAGTGATAAAACTGAGAAAAAAGTGTTGACAAACCGATATAGCGTGGTTTATAATGTTAAATCGTGGAGCACTCTGTAACTGCGCCTGCTTTTAGGCACACACAAGGTGTTCTGCTTAGCTTTGCAAAAGCAAAGCGGTTTTTTCAATTCTTAAATATTTTTGAAAGGAGGACAAATATGCCTACATTTAACCAGTTGGTACGCAAGGGCAGACAGGTTTCTGAAAAGAAAGCTAAGGCGCCGGCACTTTTAAAGGGCTGGAACTCAAAGAAGCGTGTCGCTATTGACCAGAACTCACCCCAGAAGAGAGGTGTTTGTACTGCAGTTAAGACCGCTACACCTAAAAAGCCTAACTCAGCGCTCAGAAAAATTGCCAGAGTAAGACTTTCTAACGGTATTGAAGTCAGTTCCTATATTCCCGGCGTAGGTCACAACCTTCAGGAGCACTCAGTTGTTCTTATTCGTGGTGGCCGTGTTAAGGACTTGCCTGGTGTTCGTTATCACATCGTTCGTGGTACGCTTGACGCTCAGGGTGTTGCAGGACGTATGCAGAGCCGTTCAAAGTACGGTGCTAAGCGTCCAAAGAAAGGTAAATAATTAGGAATTGACAAAACTCTCTTGACTTAAGATATTAAGTTCTGCTATGCGGCAGGAATTTTACTATATATTATCGGTAGAAGTTCTTGTTGGCATACGGGAGTTTGTCGCTTTCGAGTACCTATGATATCTCAATTATTGTGAAGGAGGGAAGCAAAGTGCCAAGAAGAGGTTCTATTGCGAAGCGTGACGTATTACC
>CALYBP010000020.1 GCA_944415425.1 uncultured Ruminococcus sp.
GAGCAGTTTCCTGTAAAGTAAAATTCGAGTGCCTCGACACCCGGTTCGGGCAGACAGGTTGATATTTTTAAATCTTCTCTGCCCGACAGTTTTCGAGCAGTTTCCTATAACGAAAAAAAGCTGCCGCAAGTGATTAAATCACTGCGGCAGCTCTGTTTATTTTAACTGATCAAACATTAAAATCAGTTTGCGTCGTCAAGACTTGCAAGCTTCTGGAGGTGAGCATACTTATCAGCAGCTTCCTTTTCAGCCTCTGTAAAGAGCTTTTCTGCTCTCTCAGGGAATGAGCGGGTAAGAGAGTTGTAACGAACCTCTCCCATGATGAAGTCGCGGTAAGATGCCGAAGGAGCCTTGCCGTCAAGCATAAACGGATTCTTGCCCTCGTCAGCAAGACGCGGATCGAAGCGGAAGATGTTCCAATATCCTGCTTCAACAGCCTTCTTCTCTTCGAGCTGTGCGTTGCCCATACCGCCCTTGATGCCGTGGTTGATACACGGAGCGTAGCAAATAACGAGTGAAGGACCGTTGTAGCTTTCAGCCTCTACCAAAGCCTTGAGAACCTGGTTGTTGTCTGCGCCCATTGCGCACTGAGCAACATATACATAACCGTAGCTCATTGCGATAGCCGCAAGGTCTTTCTTCTTAACACCCTTACCTGCTGCGGCAAACTGTGCAACAGAACCTACCGGAGTAGCCTTTGAAGCCTGACCGCCTGTGTTGGAGTAAACCTCGGTATCGAATACGAGGATGTTTACATTTTCGCCTGAAGCGATAACATGGTCAAGACCGCCGAAGCCGATGTCGTAAGCCCAGCCGTCGCCGCCGAATATCCACATTGACTTCTTTGCAAGCTCATCCTTGTCAACAAGAGTCTTCTTGGCAAGCTCGCCGACCTTTGCGTCCTCTGTGTTCTTCTCAAGCTCTGCAATAAGTGCGTCTGTTGCGGCACGGCTTGAAGTTGAATCTGTTACTGTGTCGAGATAGTTCTGACAAGCTGTCTTGAGCTCTGCACTGTCAGTATCCTTCTGGATGTTCTCAACATATTCAATGAGTCTGTTGCGGATAGCTTTCTGTCCGAGAGCCATACCGAGACCGAACTCTGCGTTGTCTTCAAACAGCGAGTTCTGCCAAGCAGGACCGTAGCCCTTATTGTTCTTTGTGTAAGGAGTTGCAGGAGCGGAAGCACCCCAAATTGACGAACAGCCTGTTGCGTTTGCGATGAACATTCTGTCACCGAAGAGCTGTGTTACAAGCTTTGCATAAGGTGTTTCGCCGCAGCCTGCACAAGCACCCGAGAACTCGAGGAGGGGCTGTTTAAACTGGCTGCCCTTAACTGTTGTAAACTTAAACTTGTCGCCTACCTGAGGCTTTTCTTCAACTGTAAGACCGTAATCAAAGATAGCCTGCTTAGGACGCTGTGAGTCAATAGGCTTCATTACAAGAGCCTTTTCGCCCTTCTTGCCGGGACAAGCGTTAGCGCAAGCGCCGCAGCCTGTACAGTCAAGTGTTGAAACCGTCATAACAAACTTGAGATCGTTAAGACCGATCATCGGAATTGACTGTGTTCCCTCGGGAGCAGCAGCAACCTCAGCGTCTGTCATTGCAACGGGACGGATAACAGCGTGCGGACAAACAATTGCGCACTTGTTACACTGGATACAGTTCTGTGAGTTCCACTCGGGAACATCAACGGCAATACCTCTCTTTTCATAAGCGGCAGAGCCGTTGGGGACAGTACCGTCAACATGATCCATAAATGCAGAAACGGGGAGCTTGTTGCCCTTGTAAGCGTTTACGGGCTTTAAGATGCCGTTTACATACTCTACAAGCGCACCCTGACCCTGAACATTATCTGTTGCTGCGTCATCTGTGCAGTTAGCCCATTCAGCAGGAATTTCTACCTTTTTAAGGTCTTCCATACCGCGGTCAATAGCAGCGTAGTTCATATCTACGACAGCCTGACCCTTCTTCATATATGATTTCTTAGCGGCAGCCTTCATAAGCTCCTTAGCCTTGTCGGCAGGGATAATGTCGGCAATCTTAAAGAACGCAGACTGAAGAACCGTGTTGATTCTTCCGCCGAGACCGATTTCTTTACCGATCTTGATACCGTCGATTGTATAGAAATTGATCTTTCTTTCTGCAAGGATTCTCTTCATCTTGCCGGGAAGTCTCTTTGAAAGCTCCTCAACATCCCACGGACAGTTGAGAAGGAATGAGCCGCCCTCTTTGAGGTCGTCAACAATGTCGTACTTGTCAACATATGACGGGTTGTGGCAGGCAACAAAGTCAGCCTTTGAGATATAGTAAGTAGACTTAATCGGAGTGTTACCGAAACGCAGGTGAGAAACCGTAAGTCCGCCCGACTTTTTAGAGTCGTATGCGAAGTAACCCTGTGCGTACATATCGGTGTTGTCGCCGATGATCTTGATTGAGTTCTTGTTAGCTCCGACAGTACCGTCTGCACCGAGGCCCCAGAACTTACAGCTCTGTGTTCCGGCAGGTGTTGTGTCGGGATTCTCAACGATGGGAAGAGAAAGGTTAGTAACGTCGTCCACGATGCCGATTGTAAATCTCTTCTTGGGAGTTTCGCTCTCAGCGTTTCTGTAAACAGCGATGATGTCGCCCGGTGTTGTATCCTTTGAACCGAGACCGTATCTGCCTGTAAATACCTTTACATCCGAGAAGTCCGAACCGTTGATAGCGGCAAGAACATCAAGGTAAAGAGGCTCGCCGATTGAACCGGGTTCTTTTGTTCTGTCAAGAACAGAGATTGTCTTAACGGTCTTGGGAAGCTCGCTGAGCATATAGTCGGCAACGAAAGGTCTGTAAAGACGAACCTTAAGAAGACCAACCTTTTCGCCTGCGGCGTTGAGGTAATCGACAACCTCTTCCGTACAGTCGCAAACAGAACCCATAGCAACGATAACATGCTCTGCGTCCTCTGCGCCGTAGTAGTTAAACGGCTTGTAATCTGTGCCGATTTTTGCGTTTACCTTGTTCATATATTCTACTACAACTTCGGGAATTGCGTCATAGTACTTGTTGCAGGCCTCTCTTGCCTGGAAGAAAATGTCGTCGTTCTGAGCAGTACCTCTTGTTACAGGGTGCTCAGGGTTAAGAGAACGGCGGCGGAATTCCTCAACTGCGTCCCAGTCAAGCATCTCACCGAGATCCTTGTAATCCCACTCTTCAATCTTCTGAATTTCATGAGAAGTTCTGAAACCGTCAAAGAAGTGAAGGAAAGGTACTCTGCCCTTGATAGCGGAAAGGTGAGCTACTGCCGCGAGGTCCATACACTCCTGAGGGTTGTTTGAACAGAGCATTGCATAGCCTGTCTGACGGCAAGCGTAAATATCGGAATGGTCACCGAAAATTGAAAGAGCATGGCTTGTAAGAGCACGGGCAGAAACATGAATTACGCCCGGAAGCAGCTCGCCTGCCATTTTGTACATATTCGGAATCATAAGAAGCAAGCCCTGTGAAGCTGTATATGTAGTTGTTAAAGCACCTGCTGCAAGTGAACCGTGAACAGCACCCGAAGCACCGCCCTCGGACTGCATTTCAGTTACCTGAACTTCTCTTCCGAAAAGGTTTTTAACGCCCTGTGCCGAAAACTTGTCGGTAAGGTCAGCCATTACGGAAGAAGGTGTGATAGGATAGATGGCGGCAACATCTGTGAACGCATAAGAAACATGAGCAACAGCGCTGTTACCATCCATGGTTTTCATTTTTCTTGCCATTGGAATTGTCCTCCTTTAATTATCAGCGGTATAGCCATAATATTGCACCGCGCGAGTATAAACAGATATACTGTATCAACCTTGATTTTAACACTTTAATCGGGATTTGTAAAGGGTTTTCGACATTTTTAGCCCGAGAAAAAATGCATTTTTCAACCTTGTTTTTTTATGTGTGTAATTTTGCTCAAAACGACAAAATGTGCCTAATTTTTTTGTTTTAATGTAAACTGTGTACAGTTTTAAAATAACAAAGATATAAATTTAGTGATTATAACAAAACACGCTTTTATATTGGGGATATTTTTGACTTTTAATCTTACCTTTTCCCCGATTTTCAACCTGACTTTATGGCTTTTGGGGATCAAAAAATAAATGCGGCAGGATACTCTCCCGCCGCAGTATTCTTAATTTTTATTAAATCAATCCGTATCAAGCTTCAAAACAGCCATAAACGCCTCCTGCGGCACTTCTACCGAACCGAGCTGACGCATACGCTTTTTACCCTCTTTCTGTTTTTCAAGAAGCTTTTTCTTTCGGCTGATGTCGCCGCCGTAGCACTTGGCGAGCACATCCTTGCGCATTGCCTTTACGGTTTCACGGGCAATGATTTTGCCGCCGATACAAGCCTGAATCGGTATCTCAAAGAGCTGTCTTGGGATTTTCTCCTTGAGCTTTTCAGCCATTTTTCTTGCTCTTCCGTACGCCTTGTCCTTGTGAATGATAAACGAAAGTGCGTCTACCACCTCGCCGTTGAGCATAATATCAAGCTTTACAAGCTCACTTTCAACATACCCTTTCATCTCGTAATCAAACGAAGCGTATCCCCTTGTGCGGGATTTAAGCGTATCAAAAAAGTCGTAGATAATTTCGGCAAGCGGCAAAACATAATGCAGATCCACTCTGTCCGCGTCAATATACTGCATATCGACAAATGTACCTCGCCTGTCCTGACAAAGCTCCATAATATTGCCGACATACTCTTTCGGCGTGTAGATATGGGCGTTTGTGACAGGTTCCTCCGCCTTTTGGATAAGCGACGGGTCGGGGTAATTTGTGGGGTTGTCTATCATTTCGACCGTGCCGTCGGTGCGTGTTATTCTGTAAATTACGCTCGGAGCGGTGGTGATCAAATCAAGCTGGTATTCACGCTCAAGCCTCTCCTGAATTATCTCCATATGAAGAAGTCCGAGGAATCCGCATCTGAATCCAAAACCGAGGGCAACCGAGGTTTCGGGCTCAAACGAAAGCGCGGCGTCGTTGAGTCTGAGCTTTTCAAGCGAATCCTTGAGGTCGCCGTACTTTGCGCCGTCAGCGGGATAAATTCCGCAGAAAACCATCGGCTGTGCCTCACGGTAACCGGGCAGAGGCTCGCTTGCGGGGTTTGATACAAGCGTAACGGTATCGCCCACCTTTGCGTCGGCAAGCGTCTTGATAGAGCCTGCGATATATCCTACCTCGCCTGCGTAAAGGCCGTCGGTTTTTTCCATTTGCGTAGCGTGCATCAAGCCGCACTCAACAACATTGAACACACTTCCCGTAGCCATAAGTTTAAACTCATCGCCGGGATGAATCTGCCCCTCTTTAAGTCTTACATATATGATAACGCCCTTGTAGCTGTCGTAATAGCTGTCAAAAATCAGGGCACGCAGCGGAGCGTTTACGTCGCCTGTCGGCGCGGGAATATCCGTAACCACCTTTTCAAGCACGGCGTGAATGTTAATGCCCGCTTTTGCGGAAATTCTCGGAGCGTCCTCGGCGGGTATTCCGATGACGTCCTCTATCTCCTGAATGACCCTGTCGGGGTCTGCGCTGGGCAGGTCAATCTTGTTGACAACGGGAACAATCTCAAGTCCGCTGTCAACGGCAAGGTAAGTGTTTGCAAGCGTCTGTGCCTCAATTCCCTGGGACGCGTCAACAACAAGTATCGCTCCCTCGCATGCGGCAAGTGAGCGTGACACCTCGTAGTTAAAATCGACGTGGCCCGGTGTATCAATGAGGTTAAAGAGATATTTTTCGCCGTCATCGGCATTATAAATAACGCTTACGGCACGAGCCTTGATTGTAATGCCTCTTTCTCTTTCAAGCTCCATATCGTCAAGAAGCTGCGACTCCATATCACGGGCGGAAACAGAGTTTGTCTGCTCCAAAATTCTGTCGGCAAGCGTGCTTTTGCCGTGGTCTATATGAGCAATAATGCTGAAATTTCTTATTTTATCCTGCGGAAAAGACAATTAAAATCACCTTTTTCTCTTAATATTCCTTTCATGCCGTCAAATCTTAAAACAAGTTAAACAGCGCATTTGCAATTTAAGATTGGATATTATTATAACATAACGAAAAGTGTTTCACAAGATATTTGCCCTTTGTTTTCAAAAGAACATTGTCCGTTTTATGACACATATAATTATATATAATTAAATTATAGGATAAATCACGGATAAAAATCCAAAACATATTTTTATAAAGGACGGCAGGTATATGTTTAATTTATGTTTATTTATTTTTATATTTTACGCCGTGGGACATTCGGCAAAGGTAATACTTTTCGGCACCACAAAAAAACGCCGCCGTACAGCTGCAAGGGTTCGCAGAGTACAGTACAGAAAACAAACGTTAAAACCGAAAATCACAAAAATCCCTATTTCAAAAACAGGACGCACGAGAAAATCACCGTGCGTCCTTAATTTTTTCATCAAATATTTAATATTGATGTGGAAATTGCAAAGTAAATCAAAAGCGACAGAGAGTCGCAGACCGTTGAAATCAGCGGGTTTGCCATTACTGCTGGGTCAAAGCCTATTTTGCTTGCCAAAAGCGGAAGCGATGCACCTACAAGTTTTGACATCATAATAGTACCCAAAAGGGTGAGCGACACCACAAGAGCTATCATAAGCGCATTGGGATTGCTGTGCAGATCAAAAATCATAAGTTTTACAAAATTTGCCGCCGCAAGGGTCAATCCGCAGAGGATAGATACCCTCAGCTCTTTCCACAAAACCATAAAGATGTTTTTAAATTCAATTTCACCGAGAGATACGGCACGGATAACCGATACCGACGCCTGGGAACCTGCGTTACCGCCCGAACCCGTAATCATCGGGATAAACGACGAAAGCACAATTACGCTCGCAAGCGCTCCCTCAAACGAAGAAATAATCGCACTTGTAAATGTAGCCGAAAGCATAAGCACCAAAAGCCACGGAATACGCTTGCGGTAAATTCCGAGCACGCTTGTTCTCATATACGGTTTGTCGGAGGGCAAAACGGCAGCCATTTTTTCAATATCCTCGGTTGCCTCCTCCTGGATAACATCGATAGCGTCGTCGATAGTTACAATTCCGACGAGTCTGTTTTCGTTGTCAACAACGGGGAGCGCCAAAAAGTTATAGTTTGAAAACTTCTTCGCAACATGCTCCTGGTCGTCAAGGGTGTTTACGGAAATAACGTTTTCCTCCATAAGCTCTCTTACAAGGTCGTCATCATCCGCCAAAAGCAAATCCTTTACCGTTGTAATACCTATCAGCTTGTTGTTTTCGTCGGTAACATAGCAGGTATAGATAGTTTCCTTGTCAACACCTGTTCTTCTTATTCTTTTGATTGCCATTTCCGCCGTCATCGTGGGACGAAGCACAATAAACTCCGTCGTCATAATAGAGCCCGCACTGTCCTCGGGATACTTCAAAAGTTCGTTTATCTGCTTTCTCATATCCTTGTCGGCCTGCCGCAAAATACGCTTTACGACATTTGCGGGCATCTCTTCGATAAGGTCAACGGCATCATCGACAAACAGCTCATCGACAACCTCTTTGAGTTCGCTGTCGCTTAATCCGTGGATGAGATACTCCTGTGTTTCATCATCCATTTCGACAAAGGTTTCTGCCGCAAGCTCTTTTGGCAATATGCGAAAAAGAATAGGCGTTTTTTCATCCTGAAGCTCCTCAAAAACCGCAGCTATATCATACGGCTTCATCGTAGCAAGAATATCACGCAGGGTATTAAACTTTTTTTCTTCAAGCAACACCCTGATAGTTTCCGTAAGCGTTACGGTAACCTGTTCCATCATCCTTCCTCCTTATTTGTTTTTCGGAGTAAAGACGGGTATCCGAGGGTGTACCGCACCGCGGCAGGGTACGGCAGTTTAAAACAAAATGAACGCAAAAGCGTGCATTTTTATAATACTTCGCCCGGGTACAACGCCTTTATTACCGTCTGCGTCCATTAAGTTCTCACCTCTTTTTTAAATTGCCTTTTTCAAGGCTCACTAAATTATATTTTATTCTAATTTATAATCCTTGTCAATATATTTTGCCCCATTCAAAACGGCATTACAATTATTTTACAAGTCGATAACAATTCACATTTATCAAAACAAAAACAGAGCGGAATATCCCGCCCTGTTTCGTTATTTATTATGCTTTTTCTTTACCGTTACCGCGTCAAGCTCAAACCAGAACACACTGCCCTTGCCCAATGTACTGCGTACTCCGTAATGAGCCCCATGTGCGTCAAGAATCGACTTTACAATCGAAAGCCCGAGTCCCGTGCCGATAACACCGCGTTTGTGCTCCTTGTCCACCTTGTAGTATCTGTCCCAGATATACTGGAGCTTGTCCGGCTCAATGCCCTCGCCGTGGTCGGTAACCTCTATTTTTACCTTTTTGCCCTTAACGCTCTGTGTAACAATAACCGTCTTGTCCTCGCCCGCGTGGTTCACGGCATTGTTGACAAGGTTGTATATTACCTGGGAAATTTTCAGTTCATCGGCAAACACCCAAACATTTTCATTACTTTCAAATGTAATGGTGTAGCCCTCCTGCTCCCTGAGCTTTGAGTATCTCTCAAAAATATCCGAAATGCTGTCGGTAAGACAGTAGCGCGTTTTTTGAGGCTGAACCGTTCCCGACTGAAGCTTTGAGAGGTCGAGCAAATCGTTTACAAGACTTGAAAGCCGAGTTGCCTCGTCGATTATGATCTGTATGTTTTCGGGCGTGTTTTCTCCCGGAAGGTCACGCATAACCTCGCCGTAGCCCGTTATCATCGTAAGAGGCGTCCTCAAATCGTGCGAAATGTTCGCAATAAGCTCACGCTGAAGCTTTTCGGTTGCGGCAAGCTCGGTTTTTGCATAGTTAAGAGTCGCGTTAAGCTCCTCCACCTCAAGATAACCCGTTGCGTCAAATTCAACATCATAGTTCTTTTTCGCAAGCTCCTTTGCCGCGCTGTTTGTCTTTGAAATAGGGTTTGCGATTTTGCGTGTGGCGTAAATTGAAAGAAGCACCGCAATAACTATGAACACAATCGACACAATGAACATCTGATCCTTTATTATTTCAACCGTGTTGCTCAGCGGTGTGATTGATGATGTGACAATCAAAAAGCATTCGCTTGAATCCTCAAGGCTTATTATATCGGCATACACCATATTCTGAACCTTGCTGGTGCCGTCCTTTGAGTAATGGCGCTCCGAACGGGGCATATCTTCGGTTGATGAATCATACAAGAGCCTGTCAAGCGCCTGTTGTGCGATACTCCTGTCACGCTCGCTTGTGACGCACATATAGTGCCCGCCGTTATCAAGTGCCTTTTTATAATAGGAATAAACATCGTGATACTCAAGGTCAAGCTCGGTTGCGGGATTGTCGTATTCGCAGTTGTACATAAGCTCGAAAAGCGCCGAGGAAGAATCGTACACATATACCGACAGCGAATTATAACCCGCCACATTTTCAATGGTGCCCTGAACATTTTTATTTTCTTCAATGGATTTTGAAATTATCGAGGCGTTTTTTTCAACCATTGATGATTTTGTCATCGTGTAAAACGACTCAAGAAAAAACGACTGAAACATCCAAAGCACCGCAAGAATGATAAGTCCGAACAACAAAAAGTAGCACAAAAGCTTAAAATTCAGCGGTATATTTCTTTTTCTAAACCGTTTCAAATCTGTAACCCACTCCTCTCAGGGTTACGATGCATTTACTGTATTCCCCAAGACTTTTTCGCAAAAGCTTGATGTGAGTGTCAAGTGTTCTTTCATCGCCGAAAAAGTCATACCCCCACACCTCGCTTATGAGCTTTTCACGGGTAAGAGCAAGCCCCTTGTTCTTCACCATATAGAAAAACAGCTCGTACTCCTTCGGCGTCATACCAATTCTTTTGCCGTCGATAGTAACAATTCGCGCCGAAAAATCGACGGAAAGACCCTCGTAGGTAAAAACATCGTTTTTTTGCTCCGGGTTCTGATTACCGTTTGCACGCTTGAGCACGGCGCTGACACGCATCATAAGTTCTTTCGGAGAAAACGGCTTTACAACATAGTCGTCGCTTCCCAACTCAAACCCGTGGATTTTGTCGTACTCCTCGCCCCTTGCAGACAGCATAATTATAGGTGTAGAGCGAAATTTTCTTATCTCACGGCAAGCCGAAAAGCCGTCAAGCTCGGGCATCATAACATCCATTATAATAAGGTCAAATTCCTCTTTGCGGCAAATCTCAATAGCCTGCATTCCGTCAACAGCCTCTTCAACGGTGTATCCCTCAAACTCTGCGTATTTGCGGATAATCTGTCTTATTCTGAATTCATCGTCCACTACAAGCAGTCTGCTCATTTTACCTCTCCTCACTTTTAAATACAGCTTTTGATATAATATCAATCTGCAATTAATTGTAAAGTACAAATGTGATAAAAATATGTTATATTTGAAAAAATTATGAAAACTGCCGCCAAAACGCACACCTTTTCACAAAAAATTATAGCACAACAATACAGATATTGAAATACCGCCGAAAAAGTTTTATAATATTTTTGTATATTACAAAATCACCGAAAGGAAGCTTGAGATGGAAATAAGACGCATTAATGCGGCAGATGTAACAAAAGCCGTAAAAAAGCTGTTTATGGACTGCAACTACTTCATCGGAAACGATATTATGAGCGCGCTTGAAAACGCCTGCGAGTGTGAAAAGTCACCCGTCGGCAAAAGCGTTTTGTCACAAATAATAGAAAACGATAAACTGGCGGCAAAAGAGGAAATTCCTCTTTGTCAGGACACGGGAATGTCGGTGCTGTTTGTCGAATACGGCGACAAGGTGGTAATCGAGGACGGAAGCTTTGAACAGGCCGTAAACGAGGGCGTTCGTCAGGCGTACGATGAAGGGTGTCTTAGAAAAAGTGTTGTAAGCGACCCTGTTTTCGACCGCATAAACACCCGAGACAACACTCCCGCAATTATTCACACAAAAATCGTAAACTCCGATACAATAAAAATTACGGCAGGCGGCAAGGGCTTCGGAAGTGAGAATATGTCCGCCGTAAAAATGCTCACACCGTCATACGGCGTTGAGGGCGTTAAAAAGTTTATTCTTGACACTGTTTTTACGGCAGGTCCAAACCCATGTCCCCCTATTGTTGTAGGAGTAGGAATCGGCGGCACATTTGAGCGTGCGGCACAGCTTGCCAAAGCGGCAACTTTCCGCCCCATAGACACCAAAAACAGCGATGAGCGTTACGCACGCCTGGAGGACGAGCTTTTGAATGAAATAAACAAAATGGGCTTCGGCCCCGCAGGATTAGGCGGCACGACAACCGCCTTGGGCGTAAACATTGAAACATCGCCCACGCACATTGCGGGAATGCCCGTTGCGGTAAACATATGCTGTCACGCCGCAAGGCACGCAAGCACGACTATATAACGGAGGAATATTATGACCAAAAAAATTACGCTTCCGATAACTCAGGACGATATAAACAGCCTCAAAGCAGGCGACAGCGTTTTGCTTACCGGCACGATTCTTACGGGGCGTGACGCCGCGCACAAAAGACTTTTTGAGCTTATAGAGCAGGGCAAAAAACTTCCCGTTGATATTAAAGGGGAGATAATTTATTATGTAGGCCCCGCACCTGCAAAAAAAGGCTATGCCGTCGGCCCCGCGGGTCCCACATCAAGCTACCGAATGGATAAATACACTCCTTCGCTTTTAGACCTCGGTCTTAAAGGAATGATAGGCAAGGGGGCAAGGAGCAAGGAGGTTATTGACTCCATTGTCAAAAACAAATGCGTGTATTTTGCCGCAATCGGAGGAGCCGCCGCACTCATTGCGAAGAGCATAAAATCCGAGGAGCTTTTGTGCTATGATGATTTGGGGACGGAGGCAATTCGCCGATACACGGTAGAGGATTTTCCCTGCATAGTTGCCGTTGACTGCGAGGGAAACAATGTTTACGAATCGGAACCCAGAAAATACAGAACACTATAAAATAACCGCTAATTTACAGCTAAAGCGTTGTACCGAGTTAAGTCGGCGCAACGCTTTTTGTTTTAATATCATCAAATATTATAGTTTTTCTACACTATGTTATAAAACCTCTTTGCGTTTTCGCAGGTAATATCAAGAAGCTCCTGCACCTCCGTATTACGCAGGGAGGCTATTTTTTCTGCTGTGTATAAAATCATCGAGCTGTCGCAGCGTTTGCCCCTGAAAGGAACAGGCGACATATACGGGGCGTCGGTTTCAAGCAAAAGTCTGTCAATGGGCACTTCCCTTGCAACCTCAACGCTGTGTCGGGCGTTTTTAAATGTGACAACACCGCCCAAACTTATATACATTCCCAGCTTTACCGCCTCACGCATAAGTTCAACACTTCCCGAGAAGCAATGCACAAGCGCTTTTGGTCGATATTTCTTTAAAAACTCCAGCGTATCGCCGTGCGCCTCCCTGTCGTGGACAACGAGCGGCATTTTAAGCTCAAGAGAAAGTTTAATCTGCTCTTCAAACGCTTTTTTCTGTTTCTCACGGGGGATGTCCCAGTGATAGTCAAGCCCCGTTTCACCTATCGCGACGACCTTTTTGTGCTTTGTAAGCTCTGCGATACCGTCAAGGCAGTCGCTTGGTAATCCCTCAAGGTTTTCGGGATGAAAACCTACCGCCGCATACATAAAATCGTACTTTTCCGAAAGAGCAATGCTTTTTTCAGCGGTTTCAAAGTCCACGGAATTGTTCACTATACCGCACACACCCTTTGCACTTATCTTTTCAAGCAGGGCAAAACGGTCATCATCAAACCACTTGTCATCATAGTGGGCGTGCGCATCAAAAATATTGCAGTATTCCATAAAATCACCCCGTACTGTCAGTTCTGTACCTAATATTTACTCCGACGCTTTCAAGGACGGGCATAATTTTTTCTTCAACATCCTCATTATCAGCATATGCTCCGAGGTCTATTGTTTCCCCGCTTCTCATCTCAAGCAAATATGTATTCGAACCTGTTTCCGACAAAACTATAACGCCTTCAGTCTCACCGTAGCTGTAAAAGCTGCCCTTTATGTCAAAATAATGGCTGTTTACGCTTATTCCGTTGTCGTAAAACGCAACGCCCATATTTGCGCTTATAAATACGGAAAGCAGCGCCAGTATATAAAAAAGATAAATTACGATTTTCGTGCGCTTTTTTGACTTTTCGGATTCAAAAATCGCCTCGTAGTTCTTTATTTTCTCAAATCTGCTTTTAAAAAGGCGTCTGTAAATTCTCTCCTTTAAAAAATACGCCGCCGCAAAGCTGCAAAACATCGCAGGTATCACGCAACTAGACGCATTGTACCATTCAAGAGATGTTGAATAAACGGCGTTGCAGTACATAATTGCCGCAACGGCATGGTACATTGCGGCGCACAAAATTAAAAACGGAATAAGCAAAAGACCGCTTGAGGCAAAATACGGCACAAAGCCGCTTGTTCCGCTGTACTCACGAAGTCCGTCTTTGAGACATTCGTACTCGCCGCTCAAAACGGCTTTGGGGTTTTCTGTTCGTTTAAGATATTCGATTATACCGTCCTCATACATCAGGCGGTTTTTCTTTTTTTCATATCTTTTAAGAGCTTTTCTTCGGTCGCCCGCAAGAAAATCACGGTACTCATACGAGGAAAAGGCACATTGCTCAAAACCGAAATACGCACTGTATAAATAATCGCAAACCTCTTCAACATCCGTTCCCTGCCCGATTCTCGATTCCTCAAAAACATATTTTATAAAATCTATTCCGAGCATATTCCGGATATTTACTTTAAGCACATCCGTTAGCTTTTCCTCAAAGTCATCTGTCTGCGCAAAGCTTTTCAGCTTCGGAAGCACCTTTAAAAAATCCCCGGCGAGCTTGTCAAAACAAAGGGCCATCCGCTCACGGCTTTCAATAAAGCAATAAAACCAGCAGTCAACGTTATCCTTGTCCACAAGCCCGATTAAATCGTACATCATACATTTAAGCGGCATTCTGCTTCGCTTTGAGAAATCTATTATAATATTCAGCCCGCTTTTTGTTATCTCCCCGCCGCATTCAAGGCAGTATTCAAACTCAACATTAAATCTTCCGAAGCAAAGCGTTGCTATTGCAGAATCCTCGTCGCTTATGAAACGTGAAGAAAAGGCGTCGGTAGTATCCGCAAAATTATTAAATTTTAGTTTAAACTCATTTATTATCTCATCAATCATATTTTTGCAGCACTCAGTAATCATTCCTTGAGCTTATTTAGCTTTTCAATATGCTTTGCGCGCTTGTAGCGATACAAAATATTTTCAGCCCATTCTCTGTCTATCTTTATAAATCCTTTCAGCTTCTTGTCTTTTATGGCGAACCTGTCGGTTATATTCTTTGACTTGCTGTAAATTTCAAGTCTTGCGGTCTGAACATAAGGCTTTAGTTCTTCTCCCATAAAGAAAGTAAATCCCATGGTGTTTGTTTCACGATCATACATTGACAAATATCCTTCTGCAATGGGTTCGTCACCGAGCTTTTTTGACACCGTCTGGCTTATTGCGAGCTTCGTAAGCTCAACCGCCATATCGTCAAGCCCCGACTCAAAAATAAATATTTTTTCCTTAAACGAGTTGAAGTCGGGCGTTATTCTCTTGCTTATATTGCGAAGATTGCTGTATTTCTCCTCAAGCTCCTTGTCACAGAGCTGATAGCGGTCGATTTTGGGGATAAGATACACCATAAAACGATTTTTCATATCGTTGTATAATATCGGATAATTAAGCCTTGCGGAATATTTGCACGACGGACAGCTCCACGAAAAAAGCTCTCCGCTTAAAACCTTTGAGCGCAGGCTCTTGTCCTTTGTATCATTAACGCTTGTATATATTTCCGCTCTTGACAGCTCTCCGCACATAGGGCAGACTATTGCTTTGTTTACAACATTATATGGCATACACGGCACCTCTTTAAGAATAATTATAGCAATTTACAATTATTTTAACAAGTAAATTTTAAAAAAATGTTGATTTTATAAATAATATCTGTCATAATAATAGTATTAATATCAAAATCATTTTCGCAGTCCCTGCGTTTGTTAAGGAGAATTGATATGACCATTTTTGATACTGTAAAAGGAACTGTCAACACAGCCGTTGACACTATCTCGTCGGTTGCCCAGTCGCTTGTGGAAAAAAACCGCGCCAACGCAAAGCTCAACAGGCTCAGACTTGTTATGAAGAGCGAAAGCGAACTTATGAACAGAGCATACATCGCACTCGGAAAACAGTATTATGAAAAGAAAAGAAAAAACGAGCCTGTGTCGGCTCAGAATGAGGAAAAGCTCTTTGAGGTAATCGAAAAATCAAAGGCAAAAATCGCCAAGGCAAGAGAGTGTTACAGAAATATTGTTGACAGTCAAAACGATATATACTACGGCTTTGCAGACTCAAAAAGTTTCAGCACAGACGATGTTGTGGACATAACGGTTGCCTGCTCAAATGAGGAGGAATACGAAAACTCACCGTTTGAGGAATCCGGTGAAGATAAAAAAAACGAGGTAAAAGAGCTTGAGGCTCAGCTTGACGCCGTAGGTAAAAAGAAAGAAAGCCCTGCTGACGAGCTAAAAATCGAGCTTGTTTCGGCAGATGAGTCCCCCGCCGCAGATGATGACGGCGAATCGCCCAAAGGAGAGCTTTTTTAATTAAAACCGTAAATACACAAAACATTCCTGTCCGATGTTCAGTCGGACAGGATTTTTTTGCGTTTTATACTTTTAAGCCACAGCTTTGTCCGCTCGTCAATTCTTCTGCTTTCAACGCATTTTTGAATCGCCCTGTTAAAAGTTTCGTCATCAAGAGAGTTATTTTTAAGATAACCCTCGGTCTTTTCCCTGCATTTTGCAAAGGCGGTCGCAACAAGCCACGCTCTTGCCATACTCACATAGTACCCCGTATTTTCTATGCGGTCGCACCGTTTAAGCACAAGGTCAATATACTCGTCATCAAGGTAAAAATCGAGCATAACAACAAGCGCAATTCTGATTTTCCATTCATTATCGCTTTTTATATAATTATCAAGATAGTCAAAAAACTCTTTTCTGTACTTTTTAACCTCTTTAAGCCCCGTACAAAAGCTGTCGCATATCGCCCAGCTGTCTACCTCCGAAGAAAAGCCGTCAAACAAGTTCCTGAAATCCTCAAAGTTTTCGGTTTTTATAAGTCCCGTTACGATTCCTCTTATCATACGTTCTTCATAAAAACCGCCCTTTGAAAGCTCCAAAAAGCTTTTGGGATTTCCCTTTGAGATTTCTCTGCCGATTTTTCTAAGGCTTGGCATTCTTATGCCCAAAACGAGCTCCCTTTGCGCTCTGGGGACAAGAGAACAATGAAAACTGCGGTATTTTTCATCGCCTTGCTCTTTTAAAAAACTGACAAATTCCGAGTAATCACAGTCAGTCCATCGGTTTAATCTCAAATGCATAAAATCATTTCTTCCTTTTGTCGTCATAGGTACGGCACGGAGATTCAAGGTCAATATAATCAATATCGTGGTGAGGCTTTTGCTCCTCTTTAGGCGGAAATTGCATATAATCTCCGAACACCATAGTCAAATATTCTTCCCAGCCGCTCATACACGGCATTTCAATGCCCTCAAACCTCACGGTTTTTGCGTCTTTGTATATTTCTTTGGGAAACTCCAGCTTCATCCAATGCGGTCCCGCACAAAGCTCAGTCAAGCAATTATTTTCATCTATCCTGTATTTCGACATCTGCTTTTGAGCGAAGCGCCAAATTTTTGTCCTGGTTTTTTTGCCTCTGAAAATGCCCAAAAGCGCCCTGCTTCCCAGTCCAACCAAACCTCCGTGGTTTTCGGGAACGACCTGTGCCAAAAACAAAGAATACAGCATTGCCCATATGTACTGCATTTTTCGGGCAAAACGGCTGTCGGGGCACACGTCAAGCGGAAAAATATCCATCACAAGTCCGTGTGGTATATCGCAGTTTGTTTGATTGGATTTTACAAGCGTATAATTCGTGTCGGTCAGGGTAGTAAAAATATTTCCCGTGAACATCTCTTCGTCCGTCCTGAGCAGTCTGAATCTACCGTCCGGCGCCTCCTGCTCTTTCCAAAGAGTATACAGTCTTTCGTAGTCCGGACGCGGCATAATAACGTCAATATCGTCGTCCCACGGGATAAATCCGCCATGGCGGATTGCGCCTATAAGACAGCCGCCGAACAGAAAAAATCTGAGGTTGTTTTTTTCACAAAAGCTCTTAAAATACACAAGCATATCGAGCTGCTTTAGCTGAAGCTCACGCAAAAGCTCTCTGTTTAATTTTACACTTTCAGACATTTTATCACCGAACTTTCGCGCAGGGCTTAAATTATCTTTCGCCCGCGCTGATTGTATTTTTGGCAATCTTACGCTTAACCTTTTCTATATGCGCCTTAGCGGGACTGTTTTTTATCTTCCTCTGCCAAAACGGAATCTGTATAAGCCCCACTATCGTACCTATTCCGTAAGAAATATGCAGAAGGGGAAAAATTACAGGCAGAAAAACAAACTGCGGCTGCAAATTTTTCATGGTAAAACAGCCCACGGAATTTACAACGTCAAACATTCCGTAAACAATTAAAAGCGTATACAGCAAAATCGGAAAACCGAGTGCGGCGATTACCGAGCACAGTATAATCATAATAACAAACGCAAAAGGCGCAAAATGGAAGTACGAAAGGCACCCCGGACACTCGGAAAGCGTCAGCCCTATCCATCTGCCGTTTGAATATTTTTGCCGAATCATTCCTCTTAAATCGTTTCTTGAATGCTGATAAGAAATTATGTCGGGGCAACAGCACAGCTTGTACCCTGCCATGCGTATTCTGTAATGAAACTCGTTATCCTCGGTTCTGCCGAGGTTTTCGTTAAATCCTCCGACCTTTTCAATGACCTCTCTCCTGTAAGCGGCGTGAAAGAGACTGTCAAGATACTCCTTTTGAGTGGGCGGCCGCCTGTATGAAGCGACCGAGCTTCCGAACAGGGAATCCTCAGCTGCAAGCAAAGTGAGCTTCCACGGAGACACTCCCGATGTAATGTTCGGTCTGCCTCCGCCGACTACATTTTCTCCCTGCTTGAGGTTATACACATTTCTTGATACAAAATTTCTGGGTATTCTTGCGTGAGCGTCCACCCTTATTATAACATCGCCCTTCGCCGTCATCAGCGCAGCGTTCCACGAAAACGCCTGATTTCTTTTTGCACACTGAACAACCGAAACATTCCTGAATCCGTAGCCTATATTTTTAAACCTCTCCATTTTATCTCTTGTATCATCGGTTGACATACTGTCGACAAATACAACCTCGATAAGATGATGAGGATAATCCTGAAGCTGAATATCTCTGAAAAGTCCGTCCACCGCCTCTGACTCATTATAGGCAATCATACACAACGATACTATCATAGCACACCCCTGTTTTCTTCAAGCCTGAACAACCACTTTGCCGATACCGCACCCGACTGCGCTATATACGGAGCCGCATAAAACAGCGGAATTATAAATACTGCCGAGAGCACTATCCAGCCCAAAAGGCTTAATACAAGCTTAAAAGTTTTTGCAAAGTGTTTAAACGAAAACCCGATAAATCCGAACATATATTTTGATGCCTTTTGCCTGTCGTCGTAAGCATACGCAATAAGCGGGTAATGAACAAACAGCATATATACAACGGAAAGCAATACAACTGTTACTATATAGGCGGCGAGCAAAGCAAATGATTCTGCGTCAAACGAAAATCTTGAATCCAAATAAGAGTCCGTAAACAAAACCGCATATCCATACACATTTACCAGCGAAGAGATAATTGAAAAAAGGAAATACAAAACAAAATCAATAAACACCGTTTTAAAGTACAGCGCAGAGTCCCTGAAATAATAAAACAAATCAAATATGTCTGCTTTTCCGTAAAGCGAAATATTGCAAATCATTTTCACAACACCGTTTGCAAGCGGGGAAACAAAAATCAGCAAAAGTGACGCCGCAAGCGACCCTGCCGATATTACATATTGTTTTTCCTCATTATACGCGCCCGTTTCAAAATCAACCGCTCCCGCAAAACACAAAAACGCTGTCAGCAGCGTTTGTATTGCAAGTACTGCGGCAACAACGACGAGTATCGCACAGATAACGGTGCTCCAGTTTCCCCTGAGCAAATCTTTAGCCTGTTTTTTTATGATTTTTTCCGTACTCATATTACGCCTTCTCCTTTTGCGAGCAAACTCAAAAATTATACATTCTCAAAACGGCCTCAAGACAAATTTGTGCATGTGTAAAGAATTTTTCTTCGTCCACGCTTTCATCGGCATTATGCATATTTACCTCGTCGTCTTTAAAGTTCGGACCGAAAGCAACTCCTCTTCCGCCGAGTTTTCTTGCGTATGTTCCTCCGCCTGTTGCGTAAATCTCGGGCTTTACTCCCGTAACCGCCTCATAGGCGTCCGATAAAAGCTCAACAAGAGCCGATTCTTTTTCAACATAAAGCGGCTTCTCGTGACTTAATACATCTACCCTCAGATCGCTGTTTTTTGCGACCTTTTTAAACTGTTTTAAAATAACATCACCCGAAACCGTAACCGGGTAACGAATATCAAACTGCGCTTTCGCCGTTTCCCCTTCAATATCAACCGTTGAAAGATTTACCGTAAGCGCTCCGGAAACGCTGTCGCTCATTTTAAGCCCCATAGAGCGGCCGTTTGTTTCTTTGTTTACCGCATAGTCTATAAACGAGCACACCGAGCCTATATCGTCTGCTTCATAAGCGTTTGCGATTAAATCTATGAGAGCCGCAGCAGCATTGTATCCCTTTTGAGGCTCACAGGCGTGAGCCGCTCTTCCTCTGCTGATTATCATAAGTCCGTCAATCGTATATTTAAACTCAAACTCGCCGTCGGACGCATCAGCAAATCTCATCAGCGTTTGCTCGTCATAACTTGAAGAGTCGAGCATTGCATAAGCTGTATCGGGAACTGCATTCAAAGCGTTTCCCGCATGAAACTGGGTCAGGATTTTGGCATTGTTTACAATAGTGCTGACTTCAATATGAAGTATTCCCTTTTCGGCAAAGCAAATACCGTAATCGCTGTCAGGAGTAAACGCAAGCTCAGGATACGGCTCCTTTTCAAAATATCCGTCCATATCCTCCATACCTGTTTCCTCACAAGCGCCAAAAATCGCACGAATAGTATTTTTCCCGTTTACTGCGCTTTCTTTTAAGGCTCTCAGACAATAAAGATTCATAAGAGCCGCTCCCTTGTCATCGGCAACTCCTCTTCCGTAAAGTCTGCCGTTCTTTCGTGTAAGCGCAAAAGGCTCAACGCTCCAGCCGCTGCCTGCGGGAACCACATCAAGGTGCGAAAGCACGGCGCACTGTCTGCCGCCGCTTCCGAGTTGTACATAAGCGCTTTTTTCCGTTACCCTTTCGCCTTTTAATCCGAAGTCTTCTGCCCTTTTGAGTATAAAATCGATGGCCTTTTCGCATTCTTCCTCGTTTTTTCCGCTTACCGACTCAAATCCCAGAAGCGTATTAAGGTCATTTAAAAATTCTTCTTTATATTCAAGGATTTTTTTCGATGTATTCATAATAACTTCTCCTGTATTTTGTTTAAATTATCTGTCCTGCTTTTTCATGGCTCTTTTTCTGCATATGATAACAGCAGAAATGTAAACTATAAATCCCGCAAGCGCCGCTGTACTTATTGCGCATCCTGCGCCAAAGCCCGGGGTTTCATAGGTAAATTCTATTACGCTGTCGGTGTATCCGTCAACCCTGACCGCCATAAAGCCGTAATTTACCTTTTCTATCTCAACGCTTTCTCCGTTTACCGCTGCGGAAAAGCCGTCGCTGTACGGAACGCTGAAAAACAAAAGCGTATCGCCCGATTGATTATTGTATTCCGCCTTAAAGCCGCTGTCTGTATATTCAAAGCTCTTACAGCTTGACGCTTTCAGGCGTTCGCACTGCTCTTTGTATTCCTCTGAGCCGTATCTGTATCCGTCAACAACACTTTCAAACGATTCGGGATCTTTGCCGTACAGCTTGTTATAATCGCTGTCGCTGTATCCCGTAATATCCGAATATTTTTTCATCTGCTCTTTTGTAAGCACCATTGAGTACAGTATCGCCTCTGTCCTGTGAACACTGCTTATGCGCTCAAACTCTTCCTCGGAAACATAGCTGTCATAGGCAAAGCCCATGGGGACATAACATTCGTTTTCGTAAACATCAAAGCCGTTTACTGTTTTCAGATAACTCCAATACGGCATCTTTGCGTTTCCGTCCTCGTCAAGAAACGAATTTTCGTCTCCCGCTTCTCCGCCCGCCTGATAGTCAAACAGATACTTGCAGCTTAACAGCGCCCTAAGTCCGTAGCACGATACATCGGGGCGGGAGGCTACATCCCGGGTAATTCCCATCTCCTCGTAAAACTCCATAATAGACGGTGAAACGGAGCTTTGAAAGCAATTTATGCTCGGTATCTGCCAAAACATAGCGGTATTGTCCGGACATTCATAAAAATCGCTTCGCACATACTTTAAATCGTCGATTTTTATATTATCCCCAGAATTTAAAATATCGTTTTTTATCGGCTCTGTGGTTGAACTTGAAAGCGCCCCGGCGGTTATTATAAAGCCGGAGGAAACAAGCGAAACCGCCAATACTCCGCACACGCAGACTTTTGCAAATTTCTGGGGGCTTTGCCTGTACTTTTTTAAAACGAGCACAAAAGCAAGCAGGCTCATAAGCGCCATAAGCGCATAAATCCAGAACATCTCAAACCAAGCCTGGACACCGAGAGATAACTCCTCTTCGCCCTCGCTGTTTTCCGTGATTTTCGGCATAAGCCCTATAAACAAAATAATTCCCGCCGTAATTGACGCCGACCACGCAACGGCTCTCTTCCAGTCTGACTGTCTGTCCTCAGCCGCCCTTACAGTAGCAAGCGCAAACATCAAAACAAGCATATAAAACCATCGGGCGTAATAAATCGAGCTGTTCATAAGCTGGAACATACTGTTGAGCACGGGCACGAAGGCAAACAATACAAGCAGAACAATCAGCTTTTTGAGCCAGTCGCGTTTTTTCATCTGCATATATGCGATTACGCCCGTCATCGAAAAAAGCGGAAGCCAACCTGCGACCGAAGCCCATTTGCAGTTTGAATCGGGTGTGAAAACAGGAAACGCGGGCATATCGGCAGGAAAGAAAAACGCCGTTACAATAAGCCAATACCTCTCGGGCAAATCGTGTACCAGCGAATTCCAGCCGTTCGGCAGGCTTTCAAGCCTCGGATTGCCCAAAACCGCAAGCACCGACGGCAAAAGCACAAACGCGGCCGCCGAAAATCCTATTATAACCTCAAGCGCAAGGATTAAAAATTCCTTTATTCTGAAACGGCAGGTCTTTGTAAGCATCAGCATAAGATAGTACATTACAACAAAAAGAACCTGTCCCACAAAAAAGTAATAGTTTATAACACATGCGGCAAATACCGAAGCCGCAAAAACTCCGCGCCTCTTATCGTACAAAAAACTGTCCAATGCCGCAAGCAGCAGAGGAAATACTATCATAGGCTCGTGAAAGTGAAAAAAGAATACATTGTAAATCGAAAAACCGGAAAACGCATACAGCAGTCCGCCCAAAACAGCGTACCAACCGCATTTTACATATCTTTTCAGGTAAATATAAGCCGCAAGAGAACAGCACCCGAATTTCAAGATAAGCAAAGGTCCTATAAGGTACGGCACAAAATCATTTGGAAACGGAATTGTCAGCCAAAAAAACGGACTTCCCAAAAGATAAAAGCTGTAACTCGCCAAAAAGTCGCTTCCGAGATCGGTTATATGGCTCCAGCCGAACCCTCCGCTTTTTACGGTTTGGTGAGCAAGCTGATAAAACGGAATTTCCTGAACATTGAAATCCCCGTAATAATAAAACACGCCCCCGTTGTATATCATAAACGGGACAAACAGCACAGCGGCGGCCGCTGCCGCAAGTCCGAAAGCAAGCAGGGCGTAATTATGCCGTTTTCCCCTTAATCTGTCAGATTTATAGGTCATTTTTATCTCCGAAATTTAAAATATTCTCTGTTTTTGACTTTTTATTTAAAAATAGTATAATAGCTATAAACGGTCAATCAGTTTATTATAACATATTAATATAGTTTTTGCACTAATTTTTATAAAAAAACAGGAGAAAACATATATGAAGCAGTCACATTTCTACGCCAAGCTGTCAAGAATGAAATATATAAATCGCTGGGGACTTATGAACAACACGAAAAGCGAAAATTTAAGCGAGCACAGCCTTGAGGTCGGGATTATCGCACATTGCCTGGTGATGATAAGCAACAAACGCTTCGGCTCAAACCTAAATGCCGAGCGGGCGGCACTTCTTGCTCTGTTTCACGACTCTACCGAAATAATCACGGGCGATATGCCCACGCCGATAAAATATTTTAACCCCGAAATAAAGCAGGCATACAAAGAAATAGAAAACAAGGCGGCTGACAGGCTCATATCCCTGCTTCCCGATGATTTTAAAGAAGATTTTGAGGCAATAATAAAAATAAACAGCGACGAGGACAAAAACTTAGCCCCCTTTGTAAAAGCGGCGGACAAATTCTCGGCGCTTATAAAATGCATAGACGAAATGCGCATGGGAAACGATGAGTTCAGAAAAGCCAAAGAGGCAACAGAAGCTGCGATACGCTCAATGAATATGCCTGAATGCGATGTGTTTGAGCGTGAGTTTCTTCCGTCTTATTACCTTTCTCTCGATGAGCAGGACTAAAATTAACTATAAACAACAAAATACTGCATAAAATTGCTTATCAGCGTCGAATATAGTTCTTTTTTGGAATTATTTATCGGAATTATATGTTATAATGTTTTAGTATCTTTATGTTTTACGCGCATCTGAATTTAACGGAGCAGTGAGGGTTTGCCCCACTGATTACAAAAACACCCAAACGGAGGACCCGTATGGCAAGTAATAATGCAAAAAATAATTTAGTTGATATAAGCTCCAACACCCAAATCAGAAAAGTGTACAGCAAAAAAGGCAGGATTAAAAGAATCCTGTGCATAGTTTTTTCGGTTATTTTTCTTTTAACCGGCTGCGGACTGATATATGTGTACAGCGTTCTTAATTCACTTAATTTTAAGGACATTACCGATACTCCGGACACACAGTCAACTTCCCCCTCGGGCTCCGACACGGCGGAAGACACATCGGGCTTTACGGTTGAGGAGGGCGAGCTGCTTCAGGACTCGAAGGTGCTCAATGTGATGCTGTTCGGCGAAGACAACCACGGATCAGACGAGCACGGCAGAAGCGACACCATGATTATGATGTCGATAGACAACCGTCACAAAAAGCTCAAGCTTACTTCATTTCAGCGTGACACCTATGTTTATATTCCCGATTACGGATATAACAAAATCAACGCCTCCTACACCTACGGAGGAGCAAAGCTGTCTATACAGACGATTGAGTCCAACTTCGGAATCAAGATCGACCGCTACGCCGTAGTTGACTTTGACAGCTTTATCGAGATAATTGACACGCTCGGCGGCATTGATATGGAGCTTACGCAGGACGAAATCGACTACATCAATTATCAGATGTATAAGAACAACCAGACGAGCAATCCAACCACAATAACAGACGCCCCCGGTATCGTTCACCTTACGGGGCAGCAAGCGCTGTGGTACGCCCGCAACAGAGGCCTTTCAATAGGAGAGGACGGCAACCAGATCGGTATTGACGGCGATGACTGGGACAGAACCTCAAGACAGAGAAAGCTTTTGGAAACCGTTTTTGAAAGCATGAAAGGCGCAGACCTCGCGCAAATCGTTTCAATCGTCGGTTCTGTCGGACCGCTTATTACAACAAACCTCAAAAAAGACGAAATAACGGCGCTTGTAAGCCGCTCGATGACATATCTGCAATATGATGTTGAGCAGTACTACATTCCCGAGGAAGGACTGTGGTACTACGACGACAACACGTCGGCAGGATCGGTTATCAGAATAGCCGATATGGAAGCTCAGCGATATGCGTTTGCCGAGTTTATTTACGAAGAGCTGTTTACAAACATAGCAGACAAATCTTCTCAGTCCGAATAACGGTATAATAAAATTTAAAATTTAAAGGTCAGGACCGACACGCTCGGCACCTGACCTTTTTGATTTCTAAATCAAAAGCGGCGCTCCGAAAACACGGGACGCCGCATTGTTTTTATACAGAAACATCGGGGATAATCTCAAGGCTTCGCTTTAAAATTCCTTTCATATATGCGATAGCCGTTCCGTAGTTTGTAAATTTAACTCCCGAATCCTCGGCAAATTTTCTTCGGTACTGCACCTCACGCTCATTTAGCATGCAGGCTCCGCAGTGAATCACAAGGCTGTACGGACTTAAATCCTCGGGAAACCCCCTGCCCGATGAAGTGTCAAAAACAAGCTCCTTGCCCGTATATTTTTTAAGCCATCTCGGAAGCTTCACCGTACCTATGTCGTCGCACTGTCTGTGATGGGTACAGCCCTCGGATATAAGCACCCTGTCGCCGTCACGCAGATCGTCAATCGCCTTGGCCCCCTCTGCCGCCGTCTTTAAAAACCCCTTGTACCTTGCCATCAAAATTGAAAACGAGGTAAGGAAAATATCGCTCGGCACAATTTTTGAAACGCTCTCAAACGCCTGACTGTCGGTGATTACCACCCTCGGCTTTTTCCCCAAATTTTCAAGTGTTGATTTAAGCTCGCTGTCCCTGACAACAACCGCCGTAGCCCCTGCCTCAAGCACATCTCTTATCGTCTGCTGCTGAGGAAGAATAAGCCTGCCCTTGGGTGCGGCGGAGTCAATCGGCACAACAAGCACGGTAAAATCGCCCTCGCTTATCAAATCTCCGATAATTTTCAGATGAGAATCATCGGTTTTTGAGAGATGTGCGATCCTTTCTTTGAGAAGATTTATATTCTCGCCGCTGAGCGCACTTACGGCTATTCCGTCCTCATATTCGGATTTCTTTGACAGGTCGCTTTTGTTGTAAGCCACAATATAGGGAATTTGCTTTTCATCGAAAATTTCGATAAGCTCACGGTCCGCACTCGTTTTGCCGACCGTGCCGTCAACAACAAGCACCGCCACATCAACACGGTTTAAAACCTCTTTTGTACGTTTGACGCGCTCTGCTCCGAGTTTACCCTCGTCATCGAATCCTGGGGTGTCAATAATCAGTACGGGCCCCATCGGCAAAAGCTCCATCGCCTTTGTAACGGGGTCGGTGGTTGTTCCCTTGACATCGGAAACAACGGAAATTTTCTGGTTTGTCACGGCGTTTACAACGCTTGATTTTCCGGCGTTTCGCCTGCCGAAAAATCCGATATGCACTCTGTCTGCCGACACGGTATCGTTAAGTCCCATATGTAATCCTCCCTGCGCCTTAAACTTAGATAAATTAAAATCTGAAATCACGCTTGTTGTTGTTTTCAATATCGCCGATATGCTCGGAAGCTATTTTTCTCACCTTTTCGTTGGGAATTTTTAAAAGCTCTTTTTCTATGAGCGCATCGCCGATTTCCTTTGTCTTGTCGGACGCATAGTCCATGAGGTACTCTTTGAGGGTCATAAGAGCGTTGGGGTGACAGCAGTTTTGAATCTGACCGTTTTTACAAAGCGACATAAACCTGTCGCCCGTTCTGCCCTCACGGTAGCAGGCGGTGCAAAACGACGGAATGTATCCAAGCTCCATAAGCCACCTTACCACCTCATCAAGGCTTCTCTGGTCGGAAACATCAAACTGCGACGAATTGTCCTCCTCTTCCTCGGGCTCTACATATCCGCCTACGCTTGTGCGTGAACCTCCGCTGATTTGAGAAATTCCGAGCTTTAAAACCTTTTCACGCACGCTCTTGCTCTCTCTGGTTGAGATAATCATTCCCGTGTAGGGAACGGCAATTCTTATTATTGCAACTATTTTTGCAAAAGTTTCGTCGTCAATTCCGTTATCAAATGCGTCGGGATCGATGTCATCGGCGTGTTTTATTCTCGGCACGCTTATCGTGTGTGGACCCACGCCGTGAACCGCCTCAAGATGCTCTGCGTGCATCAAAATGCCCGCAAGCTCATAGCGGTACAGCTCCAGGCCGAACAGCACGCCCAAACCAACATCGTCAATGCCGCCCTGCATTGCCCTGTCCATGGCCTCGGTGTGGTAATCGTAGTTGTGCTTCGGACCTGTGGGATGGAGTTTTTCGTAGCTTTCTTTATTGTAGGTTTCCTGGAAGAGAATGTATGTACCTATTCCCGCCTCTTTAAGCTTGCGGTAGTTTTCAACCGTCGTTGCGGCAATATTTACATTTACTCTCCTGATAGCGCCGTTTTTGTGCTTTATGGAATATATGGTTTTTATGCAGTCCAAAATATACTCAATAGGATTGTTCACGGGGTCCTCTCCCGACTCTATGGCAAGACGCTTGTGTCCCATATCCTGAAGGGCGATAACCTCGTTTTTTACCTCCTCCTGCGTAAGCTTTTTGCGGCAGATGTGCTTGTTTTTTGCGTGATAAGGACAGTAAACACAGCCGTTTACGCAGTAGTTTGAAAGATACAGAGGCGCAAACATTACAATTCTGTCGCCGTAAAAATCCTTTTTAATCTGCTGTGCAAGGGCGTAAATTTCATCGAGCTTTTCTTTGTTTTCGCACGCAAGCAGTACGCTTGCCTCACGGTGGTCAAGTCCCTTTCTGAGCTTTGCTTTTTCGATTATTTTGTCGATAAGCTCCATGTTATCCTTGTTTTCGTCGGCGTATTTAAGCGTTGCCTTGATTTCCTCATCGTTAATAAATTCCTCCGCCTTCAGCGAGGTTTTGTCATACTTTGCCATAGTCATTTCCTTTCTGTATTTTTATATATTATCACTTATTTTTCCGTGTAATCTCCTCGGTCGGTCACTATTTTGTATCCGATTGACTGCATTCTGCCCGACAGGCACTTTATGCACTCAGCGGCCTCATCGCCCGTGCATATTTTGTTGTCATAAAGCGAATAGTCGGTCCTGTGCTCCGTCGGTGAAAGGTTGGGCATAACGACATTTGCGCCGTGCAAAATGCCCTTTTCCCTGCCTTTTCCGTCAGCCGTTCCTAGAGCCGTCGTTGCGGGAAGCAAAACATTCGGAAGCATAAGCCTTACAAGAGAAAGCAGTGCAAGAGTAAGGCGGACGCTTCCGCTTTTTTCTTTTGCAAACGGCGTATCTTTGTGGGGAATAAAAGGTCCTATGCCGCACATCTGGGGTTGCAGCTCGTGTAAAAACAGCAAGTCCTGCGCGAGGTTTTCGTATGTTTGATGCGGCGAGCCTACCATAAAGCCCGCACCGGTCTGAAACCCGATTTCCTTTAGATTATAAAGGCACTCTTTGCGGTTTTTAAGCGACATTTCACTCGGATGAAGTGTTGAGTAATGCTCATCGTCCGCCGTTTCGTGCCGTAAAAGGTATCTGTCCGCTCCCGCGTCGAAAAGCCGCTTATAGCTCTCTTTTGACCTCTCTCCTACCGAAAGCGTTACGGCACAGTCGGGATAAAGCGACTTGATTTTTTCGACAATATCGCACAGCGCTTCATCGGTAAAATACATATCCTCTCCGCTTTGAAGCACAAAGGTGCGGAAGCCAAGCCCGTAGCCAGACTTGCAGCAGGAGAGTATCTGCTCTTTTGAGAGCCTATAACGGACGGCGTTTTTGTTTGAGCGGCGAAGTCCGCAGTAGAAACAGTCGTTTTTGCAGAAGCTTGAAAACTCGATAAGCCCCCTGATAAATATTTTGTTTGAAAAATGCGCAAGCGCGGTTTTCTGAGCTTTTTTTCTCAAAAATTCAAGCTCTTCGTCCGTTATAGTTTCAAGCAGATACGCAAGCTCTTCTGAAGACGCTATACGGTTTTTCTCGATTTTTTCAATAATCTCAATTCTGTTCATATAAATTTTCTCTGTTATTTAAAATTATGTAATTCAAAGCCGAAATCGTATTAACTGCGTGAATAAGCCGTTTTTACGGTTACTCCCGACAGTCTGCCGAGCTTGCCCGAAACCGAGCTGATAATGTTAAGCTCTGCGTCAATCACAACGCTTATTATGCTGATATTTTTCCTTTTGTAGGGAATTCCCAGCCTGCCGATGATGTAATCGGCGGCGGAATGCAAAATTTCGTTTATTTGCGAAACAGAGTCGGGATTTTCAACAATAATGCTGATTACAGCAACCCGTGTTTCTGTTTGTTTCTCACTCATAATTTCTCCTGATTTGTGTGTTTTAATTTATAACCTTTAAACGCCTGTTGTGATATGCGAAAAATCAGGTGGTTATTGGTTTTTCGCACCCACAACAAAAGTCGAGTGCCTCGACACGCAGTTCGAGCAGACAGGTTGATATTATCAAGCCTTCTTTGCCCGACCGTTTTCAAGCAATTTACTAAAAAGCAAAAGTCAAGTGCCCCGACACGCAGTTCGAGCAGTCAGGTTGATATTGTCAAGCCTTCTTTGCCCGA
>CALYBP010000021.1 GCA_944415425.1 uncultured Ruminococcus sp.
AATATTTTTGTTTTATCTTCTCTGTTCTTATGTTTTGTTGTTTTCTTTGTATTAAAGCTTAAGTTTAATTCTGGCATATCAGAGAGCGTTATTCAGGTATTTAGTTCCTTGTTTTTTGCTCCTTTGGTAATTTGTTTACAAACGAGAATTACTCTTAATAACAAAATATTAGCTTTTTTGTCAAGAATATCTTTTGAAATATACCTTTATCATGGATTGGCAATATTTTTGATTAAAAAAACACCTATATTTGAGTGTAATTGTAATATGTTTTTACTGTCTGTTAGTATAATGACTATTGTTGTCTCGATAGTAATGAGCTATTTAAATAAAATGATTATAAAGAAAATATCTGTTAAAAATAAGTAATAATAAATAATTACTTATAAACAAAATAGCAAAAGCAAAGGGGCTGTTCGTGCGAACAGCCCTAAATTTTTAAGGTTTTTATTCGATTGCACTGTCGAGGTATTCCATAAGCTCCTCGTCGTCCTTCTTTTGCTTATCCTTAACAATAAAGAAAGCGGTCAGCGCAGCGGAAAGAGCAGCCACGGCTGAGATGATACCGATAATCAAAGCGAATTTTTTGTTTTTCATATTGAATCCTCCAGTTCGACAAGGCGTTGACAAGGCTGACGCCGAATTTATAGTAGTAATTTATTATCTGCTGGTTGTATAAATATATTCTAAACATTTTTTATAAAAATGTCAACATAAAAACAAAAAAAGCAGAGAAAATCTCTGCTTTAAGTGCAAAATATTCGCTGACCTTACATCAAGCCGATGCGTTGAGTCTTTTAGCAAGAGAAGACTTGCTTCTTGCTGCTTTATTCTTATGAATAATACCCTTAGCTGTTGCCTGGTCAATTTTCTTGATAGCAAGACGAACTGCCTCTGTTTTGTTGTCAGCGTTAGTGTCAACTGCGATATAAGCCTTCTTAATTGCTGTTCTCAAAGCTGATCTTGTAGCCTTGTTGCGAGCTGTTTTAGTAGCGATAACCTTTACACGCTTTTTTGCAGATTTAATGTTTGGCATTGTCCCACCTCCTTAAAATATCGGTCATATGGGTATTATAATACCACAAAAGCATATAAAACGCAAGTGTTTTTCAAAAAAAACTGCGAATTTTCGCAGAATTTAAGCAAAAACTTTTTATATAACTATATATAGTATACGCTGTAAAAATGTCCTCTATATAGAGACGAAGTTTTTTGGACTATCGTTATTTTCAGCTCTTCTTTTTTGACAGGACATATATTATTACGAATGCCGCTAAAAATACTGCCAGCACTATCTTAAATATAACTCCCGCCGTGTTTTCAAACATCTCATAACCCGCAAAGGTGTCAAGAGCGTACCAAACCGTCATAAATACAAAGAATACGGAAATTACAAAGGCGTACGGCGTTTTTTGTTTTATGCCCACTGCGAATGTAAGCACGGCGAGCACCGCCCACAAAAACACATATATATTTTGCATAAATTCTGTCATAGATTATTTCCTCTCTTAACGCTTTATATGTTATTATAAGCGGTTAAAAGCCTTGTGTCAACCGAAGTGAGGACCGGAGCATTTTAGTTTTTTTAAAACTTTTTAACTAAATATTGAATTATTTTAAAAAAATATTAAAAATCCCTTGACTTTTACTGACTTTGGTATTATAGTAAGGATAAAGCAGTTAGCACTCGTACATCGAGAGTGCTAAAACAGCAAAAACCGACTTCATAACAGAGAGGTGAACGGTGTGGAGCTGGCTTCAAGAAAACAAAAAATACTTTCGGCGATTATAGAAAGCTTTATCCGCACAGGCGAGCCTGTCGGGTCAAAAACGCTTATTAACGAGGCGGGGCTTGATGTTTCTTCCGCTACGGTGCGAAACGAAATGGCAGACCTTACAAACATGGGCTTTTTGATACAGCCTCACACCTCGGCGGGCAGAGTGCCGACAACGCTGGGATACAGGTACTATGTTGACAATATTATGAAAGTTACTCCGCTGTCGCAAAGCGGAAAGGACTACATTGAATCAACGCTTTCACAGTATTCGGATTCCCCCGAAAACATACTCGACGGTGCCGCAAGCCTTGTGTCACAGCTTACCGACCTCATATCGGTTGCGACAACTCCCGACGGTGAGGAGAGCAGAGTACGCAAAATCAGTTTTGTTCAGACCGGTTCTCACACGGCGATGGTCGTGCTGATTGCCTCAAACGGAATTATAAAAACAAGACTTTTCAGGTGCGGATTCATAATAACCCCCGAAATTCTGAAAATTTTTGACAAGGCGCTAAACGAAATTTTTTCGGGCGTTAAGCTTTCGTCAATAAATCGGCCGTTTATTCAGACCGCGGCGGCAAGATTCGGCGAGCTGTCGCTGTTTATGCCGAGTGTGCTTACGGCGATTCAGGAGTGTGCAAAAAACGCCCGTGAGATCAGCGTATGTCACAGCGGATATTCAAAACTTATGCTTTTGTCCGAGATTGACTTTTCGGCGGCAAGAGGTATGTTTGAGTTTTTGAACAACGAGCACGACCTCTCGTCAATGCTTTTAAATATGCCGAAAGGCACATGTGTCGTTATAGGCAGAGAGAACAGCAGGACGGAGCTTTCCGAAAGTTCGGTAGTCGCAGCACGCTATACGGTGGATTCAAAGCCGTCGGGTGTGATTGCGGTTGTGGGACCGCTGAGAATGGATTACGCAAGGGTGATTTCAATTCTTGAGAGTGTTTCTCAAACGGTGGGAACGCTGATAAGCGAGCTTATTCAAATACAGAAATAGTCCCCGAAGGAGGATAAAAATGGCAAAGAAAAAACAGGAAATCGACGAAGAGATAAAAGAAACTAAAGAGACGAAAGACAAAAAGGAGCAGACAGCTGAGGCAAAGGAGGAAACGTCCGATGTACAGGCTGAAAGCGACGACAAGGTGTCAAAACTTGAAGAGGAGCTAAAGGCTCAAAAAGATAAATATATAAGGCTTGCCGCAGAGTATGACAACTACCGCAAGCGTACTGCAAACGAAAAGCTGTCACTTTACGATGACGCAACGGCAAAGGCGGTTACGGAGCTTTTGCCCGTGGCTGACAGCGTAAGAATGGCACTTGAAAATCTTGCAGGTGCGGACCCTGAAATTGTAAAGGGTGTTGAGCTTATTTCAAATCAGCTTGATAAATCCTTTGAAAAACTCAAAATCGAGGCGTTCGGAAAAGTGGGTGATGAATTTGACCCCAATCTGCACAACGCAATTTCAAAGGTTGAAAACGAAGAACTTGGGGAAAACACCATTGCACAGGTTTTTCAGACAGGATATAAAATCGGCGAAAAAATCATTCGCCACGCCATGGTGCAGGTGGCTAACTGTTAAGCAATTTTTAATTAAGCATATCACAATATTAAAATACAAAATAAAACTTACTGGAGGAATTCATTATGGCAAAGACAATAGGTATAGATTTAGGTACAACAAACTCCTGCGTAGCAGTAATTGAGGGCGGTGAGCCGGTAGTTATCGCAAACGCAGAAGGCTCAAGAACAACACCGTCCGTAGTCGCATTTTCAAAGGACGGCGAAAGAATGGTAGGTCAGGTCGCAAAGCGCCAGGCCATTACAAACCCCGAGAGAACGGTATCTTCCATTAAGAGAGAGATGGGTACCGCTCACAAGGTTTCAATCGACGGCAAGAATTATACTCCGCAGGAAATTTCCGCTATGATTCTTCAGAAGCTAAAGGCCGACGCAGAAGCTTATCTCGGCGAACCTGTTACACAGGCAGTCATCACCGTTCCCGCATATTTTACCGACGCACAGCGTCAGGCAACAAAGGACGCTGGTAAAATCGCAGGCCTTGATGTAAAGAGAATCATCAACGAGCCTACTGCCGCAGCTCTTTCCTACGGTGTTGACAAGGAAAACGACCAAAAGGTTATGGTATACGACCTCGGCGGCGGCACATTCGATGTATCTATCATCGAGATGGGCGACGGCGTTCAGGAGGTTTTGGCAACCGCAGGTAACAACCGTCTCGGCGGTGACGACTTCGACAAGAGAATCATCGACTGGATGGTTTCTTCATTCAAAACAGAAACAGGCATCGACCTTTCAACCGATAAAATGGCTATGCAGAGATTAAAGGAAGCTGCTGAAAAGGCTAAGATTGAGCTTTCGGGCGTAACAACATCGTCTATCAATCTTCCGTTTATCACAGCCGATCAGACAGGTCCTAAGCACCTTGATCTCACACTCACAAGAGCAAAGTTTGATGAGCTTACATCAGACCTCGTTGAGGCTACAATGGGTCCTGTTCGTTCCGCTCTCTCCGATTCAGGTCTTCAGATCGGTCAGATCGACAAGGTTCTTATGGTCGGCGGTTCTTCAAGAATTCCTGCTGTTCAGGAGGCTGTTAAGAAGCTTATCGGCAAGGAGCCGTTTAAGGGCATTAACCCCGATGAGTGCGTAGCAATCGGCGCTGCAATTCAGGCAGGTGTGCTCGGCGGCGAGGTTGACGGACTTTTGCTTCTTGATGTTACTCCGCTTTCACTCGGTGTTGAAACAATGGGCGGCGTAATGACAAAGATTATTGACAGAAACACAACTATTCCTACAAAGAAGAGCCAGATTTTCTCAACTGCGGCTGATAACCAGACACAGGTTGAAATCAATGTTCTTCAGGGTGAGCGTGAGTTTGCCCGTGATAATAAGCAGCTCGGTCTGTTTGCTCTTACGGGAATTGCTCCCGCAATGCGCGGTGTTCCGCAGATTGAGGTTACATTTGACATTGATGCAAACGGTATTGTAAATGTATCGGCAAAGGACCTCGGAACAGGTAAGGAGCAGAAGATTACAATTTCATCTTCAACAAATATGAGCAAGGAAGACATCGACAAGGCTGTCAAGGAAGCTGAGCAGTATGCTGCCGAGGACAAAAAGCGCCGTGAGGCAGTAGACGCTAAAAACGAGGCTGAAAATATGGTTTATCAGGCTGAAAAGCTCATAACCGACAGCGGCGACAAGATTGCGGAAGATGACAAGAACACCCTTAACACAAAGATTTCCGCTCTTAAAGAGGCAATCTCAAAGGATGACGCCGATATGATGAAGGCGGCTAAGGAAGATCTGCAGAAGGCGCTTTATGATGTTTCCGCAAAACTTTACCAGCAAGCCGCTCCTCAGGGCAACCCGCAGCAGGGCGCACCCGATATGGGAAATGCACAGCAAAACGGCGGCGACCCTAATGTTTACGACGCCGATTTCAAGGATGTTGACGACAACAACAAATAATTAATGTGTAACGGTTTGTCAAAGGAGCTGTTTGTAATAGCAGCTCCTTTGTTGAGTGTAGCATGGGTACAGATTATCAGGGAGTGTATTTATGGCTGAAAAAAGAGATTATTACGAGGTGCTTGGCGTTCAAAAGGGTGCAAGCGACGAGGAAATAAAAAAGGCATACAGGCAAAGCGCCAAAAAATATCACCCTGATCTTCATCCGGGTGACAAACAGTGTGAAGAAAAATTCAAAGAGGTAAACGAGGCTTACGAGGTTTTGTCCGACAAGGACAAAAGAGCTCGCTACGACCAGTTCGGACACGCGGGAGTTGACCCCAATTTCGGTGCGGGCGGTGCCGGCGGTTCAAGTCCGTTCGGACAGGGAATTGACCTCGACGATATATTCTCAAGCTTTTTCGGAGGCTTTGGAGGCAGACGCTCATCAAACGCAAACGCCCCGATGAGAGGCAGCGATGTTGAGGCAAGTGTTTATATCACCTTTGAAGAGGCGGCAAAAGGCTGTAAAAAGAATATAAGCTACAACTGCGTTACAACCTGCGGCGAGTGTCACGGAACGGGCGCTCAGGCGGGTTCGACGCCTAAGACCTGTTCAGCCTGCGGCGGTTCGGGCAGAGTTACTCTAAACCAGAGGACGCCGTTCGGTGTTGTTCAGACCCAGCGTACCTGTGATGCCTGCCACGGCAAGGGCAAAATTATAGACAATCCCTGCCGTAAGTGCGGCGGTTCGGGCAGACAGCGCAAAAACAAGACGGTTGATGTAACTATTCCCGCAGGTATCAAGGATCAGCAGATTCTTAATGTCGGCGGCAGAGGCAACGCAGGCTATAACAACGGACCTGCGGGTGATTTGCATGTTTATGTAAATGTGCGTCCGCATCCCATTTTCGAGCGCAGGGGCGATGATGTATGGTGCGACACCCCGATAACCTTTGCGCAGGCGGCTCTCGGTGCGGAGCTTGTTGTTCCGACGCTTGACGGCAAGGTGTCCTACACTATTCACGAGGGCACACAGCCGGGCGATGTCTTTAAGCTCAAGGGCAAGGGTATACCCCACCTCGGAGGCAGAGGCAGAGGCGACCAGTATGTAAGAATAACGATTGAAGTGCCTAAAAATTTAAGCGCAAAGCAAAAAGAGCTTATAAAGGAGCTTGACAGCACAACTTCTGAAAAAAATTACGCTCAGAGAAAGAGCTTTTTTGAAAAGCTGAAAAACCTCTTTAACGAGTAATAACAGGCAATTAATTTTTTAGTATTTATAAAAGCCTTGTGAACACGGTGTCACAAGGCTTTTGCTTTATGGGAAACTGCTCGAATACGGTCGGGGAAGAAGGGGTGATAATATCAGGCTGTCCGCTCGAATTGGGTGTCGAGGCACTCGGATTTTTGTTGAATCTTAAATTTTTTTGTGATAAAATATTCATAAATTATTAAAGTATGTATTTCGGAGGAAATATGGAGAAGTGGACGGAAATTAAAATTGCGGTAGACGCAAAAAGAATTGACGAAGCAAGCGATATTGCAAATGTTGTTGTGCCTTACGGCATTTATATTGAGGATTACACAAACCTTGAGCAGGAGGTTGAGGATATTGCACATATTGACCTGATTGACGAGGAACTTTTGAACAAGGACAGGCAAAAGGCGTTTGTCCATATATACCTTGAGCCTGATGTTTCTCCGTCGGAGGCGGTGGCGTTTTTGTCGGAGCGCTACAATGCACAGGGCATTGAGCACTCGATTGAGCTTCTTGACTGCGCCGAGGAGGATTGGCGAAATAACTGGAAAAAGTATTTTAATCCCATTGAGGTGGGCGACAGACTGCTCATTCGCCCGAGCTGGCGTGATGATTACGACGCAAACGGCAGGATTGTGCTTAATATCGATCCGGGACTTGCGTTTGGTACGGGCGGCCACGAAACTACAAGGCTTTGTCTTGAAATGTGCGAAAAATACCTGAAAAAGGGCGACAGCGTTCTTGACGTCGGCTGCGGCAGCGGAATACTATCTATTGCTACGCTTTTGCTCGGAGCCGATAATGCGGTAGGCGTTGATATAGATGAAACTGCCGTGCGTACTGCGGCGGAAAACGCTGAAATAAACGGAGTAGGCGACCGCTATACTGCCATTTGCGGAAGTTTTACCGATAAGGTGGAGGGAAAATACGATATTGTGCTCGCAAATATTGTGGCAGACGCAATAATGTTTTTGTCGGAGGGTATCCGAGACTTTATGAAAAGCGGAGCCGTGTATATAATGAGCGGAATAATTGACACGAGAGCCGATGAGGTGAAGCAGTCGGTGAGCAAACATTTTGATATTATAGAGGAGCATATCGAGAACGGCTGGGCGTGCTTTGCGGCGAAGAGTAAATAATAAAATAATGCTGCTTCACAAAACTGTCACAATTCAATGATAGAATTATTGAAAAATTAATGTACGGAGGTCGTTGTTTTGAAAAAACCTGATAAAAGAGAAACAGCTAATTTGTTTTTCTCTGCATTTTTAATTATTGCTTATATTGTTTGCGCACATTTCTTTAATCAATTTACAAGCACTCTTGATACGCTTGTAGGCAAGACTGTGTCTATTGTGCTGTTTGTGGTATTCGGTCTTCTTATTTTTTATGCAACAAGAGTCGGTGACGGTAAGGCGGTGAAGCGTTTTTCCGTTGTGACGCTTATTGTACTTGTTTTGCCGTCGCTGTATATAATAATTGCCTCGGTAGCTCCCGGTTTGCCGTTAAACGATGTTTTTGCTACCCAGGACAGCAGCGTTAATGTTATTGTAACGCTCGCAAGCGTGGCGCTCGGATACGGTATTCCTTATACTTTCCTGAGCGGATTTGAGCTTGAGAATGAAATCGTTACAGAGGCTGAACCCGAAAGTTCCGTGCTTGAGGGCGGCGTAGAGGCTGATGTAATCGAAGAAAACGGCGACGCTGAGAAATCCGATTTGCAGGAGAATGAAAATTCCGAGGCTGTTGAAACCGAAGAATACACGGTGGTTGCCGATCTTGAAACTGAAAAGGCTGATGATGACAGCGGAGAAAAAACTGCTGAGTAATTTAAAAAATAAAATCAGAGGGCGGATAAAACCGCCCTTTTTATTTTATCTGTATTTTATTTTGCGTCGGGTGTTGTATTATTTTTTCTTTATAGGGCGCAAAACGGGATAAAGATTTTAAGTCCGTTCGGCAAACTTCCAAAAGTTAATTTGAACATTATAAAAAACAGGGCGCAGTCAAACGTCCTGTTTTTCTTGCACGGTATATTAAAAGTGTAAATTATGCGTGCTGTCAAAAAGCGCGGAGACCGTGCCTGTGGAAAAACTAATTAAAACGGATTTTCTCAAAAAGAAAAGGCGGAGAATATCCGCCTTTTTAAGTGTTATTCGGTTTTAATGAGATCCGAGTTTTCAGAGTTTTTCAGGGAATCATCAGCAGACGCCGTTACCGAGGTTTTTTCTCTGCGTTTTTTATAAATATAAGTGTAAACGCACAATGCGGCAAATGTCAGTATGCACACACAGGTAAGCGCAAAACCGGGCCAGAATCCCTTGGGATAGTAAACCAGCTTTATATCGTGCTCGCCCGCCTTCAGGTTAAATGCAATCAGCGAGCCGCCTACCGGCGTAATTTCAACAGATCTGCCGTCAACCTCGGCGGTCCAACCCTCTTCGTAGGGGATTGACGTGTAGAACAGGCCGTCTTCGCTTACATTTATTGTGCCTTCCATCGAGTTGCCCGTTAGCTTTGTCGTGGTCATAACATCCTTGCTGACCTTTTCGTAACCCCGTTCAAAAACGTCCTGATTAAACAGGTTCACATAAACCTGCGCAGAGCCTGCCTGACCCTGTTCAAGCTGTGAATATACCGAGATTTTATCGCCCTTGTTGAAATAACCTATGCAGGCAATATATCCGCGCGCCATATTATAGGTGGAAGTCTGAGCTATATCGTTTTGCATCACGGTTATGTTATCGCCGCCGGAAATCTTTGCGTACATACAGTACATTCCGTCTTCGGGGGCTTCGTAGTTCCATTTTACATGGGGTGTAATTGTCGTGTCCGTACAGCTAAACGAGTAGATGCCGTAGGCGGTTTTGTTTACCGTGAATTTTGAGCTGTCATAGTGACCTTGTGAAACTACCTCGAGGGGGGTGTATACAGGATCCTCAATGCCGGTTGCAAGTCTGAAAAATTCACCTTGTGTATCAAACGGATTGAACTGATCTTCGTTGTCGTTTTCAACCCATCTTGAAAGTTTGCTGTCAACCATAAAGCCCATGGGAATGTAGTGTTCGTTTTCCAGAAGCTTTTCGTTTCCTATACTGTAAACTTCATCCAAGTCATATCTGTTGCGATAGTTTCCGTCGCGGGATATAAGGTACTTGAGATTCATAAACATATTTGTAACGGGAGTGCCTTCGGCGTATGTGTATCTGTTTCCGCTTTTCCAGCCCATCATTCCGAAATTTTCAAAAAATCTCGTCATATTGACATTTGCCATTGAATTAAACATCGACAGACCGTCATAGCAGTTAAGAGAACCGTCGTTGAGCGTTTGGGTTGAAGTGGTTTCTGCACGCCACATTTCAGGCGTTTGCTCTTCAAGACTGTTCATATAGTTGATTACCTGTTCGGTTACCTCTTCACCGCGGGGGTAGTCAAATGTGGAGGTCACGCTGGTGGTTTTTACTCCTATGTACGCAGTTGCGATGCTTTCTCCGAGAATCACAATCGACAGAACTATGAGCGCCGCTTGCTTTGGTATTATTCTCTTTGTAAACAGGAATAGTATTGCGCAAAGAACAAATGCCGATACGGCAGTTGCAACAATGGTGTAGGTTTCCTGAGTTCCGATAGCAAGCAAAAGCACGAGCGTTGTTCCGAGTGCGGCAAGTATAATGTCCCAGCACGAGCTGAAATCAATCAGCATAAATGCCCTGAACGCCATAACCACAAGCACAAAGCTTATGAGGTAGCTGAAGCGGTAGGGAATCATATTTGTAAAGTGGAAACCGTGCCATATATAGTCGAGCTGTCTGATTATACAGCTTATTATCATAAAGAAAATAAGGCATAAATCGACAATTTTTTCTTTTACGGTGATTTTCTTTGAGGTGAGGAAGAGTATCCCCAGTACAATGGACGCTGTACCGCAGGCGATGTTGGGCAATGCGTCGGCCTCTTTTGTTGCAGGGGGAATAAATGTAATGAAGTTTGAAATAATTTCCTTGAGTGCGGACAAAACACCGAGTATATCGTCGGTTTCGCCTATATTAATGTCAAATGTTGAGGGGAATGTGCTGCCCGACGCGTTTGTGTTTTGCAGTCCGAAAAATGCGGGAAGCAGGAAAAATGCCGTGATTCCGATTGCTATAAGTGAAAATACGCCGGTTGTCAAAAGCTTTGTAAAAAACGCCTTGAAGCCTTGCCATTTTACAATGTTGTATGCGATGAAAATCAGAAGCACGAATATACAGCTGAAAAGTCCGATGTAGTAGTTTGCAAGCAGCGAAAGCGCGAGAGTTACCACATAGAGCCTGAATTTGTTTTCGGTCAGAAGCTTTACTGCTCCGAGTACCAAAAGCGGGGTTATGCAAACCGTGTCAAGCCAGATAGTGTTCCAGTAGTAACCCATAAAGAAAGCGCAGAATGAGAAGCAGCAGCCGAACACAACGAGGGAAAAATCGTTTTTCTTAAATATGCTGCGAAGAAAGATTGCCATAAACATACCCGCGCAGGCAACTTTGATTACAACGGAGAACATCAGAAATTCTCTGAGCCAGTCGCCGGGAATGAAAACTGTAAAGAAATTGAGAGGGCTTGCAAGATAATATGACATAAGTGCAAAGTAATTTACACCGCCGCCCTGAGTCCATGACCAAAACAGCGACTCTCCGTTTTGTAGTTTGTCCTGAAAATCGACAAGGAACGGGTAATATTGGTGCCATAAATCGGTTACAAGTATCTGCTTATCTCCTGTGCCTAACGCCCTTGACGGGTTGCCTGTAAACAGAGCGGCAATGTTGTTAACTATGTCGCTTATAAATCCTACGGGGGAAACGTCCATCATACCGAAAGCAATCGTCATTAAGATAAACGGTACGGCAAAGGCTAATATGATAAAGCGGTTGTAAGAAACAAAGGCTTTAAATTTACCCTGCATTTTCAGCGTTTTGGGCGTTTGCAGGTTTTGGGCTTTGGTTTTTGTCATTAAAAACAGACCTCCTGTGTTTTAATCATTTTGTTGTTGACACATATACTTCATTCTATCACACTTTTGGTAACAGGTAAACAAAAATTAAAAATATTTTACAAAAATTTGCTTTGATTTCTTGTTTTTAAAGTGCGTATGTATAAAATACAGGCGAAAAGCAAAAAAACACTTACATCAAATAAAAATATATGTTATAATGCGGATAAAACAGCATATAAAGGTATAAATTGGAAACGCACATTCTCAGAATGATAACGAACAACACTTAGAAAGTTGTTCGTTATTTTATTTTAAGGGGTGCGATTATGCCGAAAACAAAATTTCAAGATGTAGTATTTACAGTAATAATGGTTTTGGTTATGGTTTATGCAATGGTTTGCTACAACATAGCTATCGAAAACGGGGGAATGAGCAACGATGTATTTTTGTATGCGCTTTCGGAAATGCCGATTATGTGCGTCATTGCATTTTTGCTTGAGTTCTTTTTGGTAGGAAGAATGACAAAAAATATAGCGTTTAAAATGTTAAACCCTGCGCAAACTCAGCCGATTTTTCTTATCCTTGCAATTTCATCGCTGACGGTTTGCTTTATGTGTCCGCTTATGAGCTTTTTTGCAACAATTTTGTTTAATTTTTCGGATGCGTCAAATATCGTTTCGGATTGGCTTGAAATTACCGTGAGAAACTTTCCGATGGCGCTTTGCTGGCAGATATTCTATGCAGGACCTTTTGTGCGCTTTGTCTTTAAGAAAATATTTGCAAAGCAGATTGCGGAGAAGTAAGCGCATAAAAATCTCGGTGCTTCAAACAATACATACATGATTGATTTTTGATTCAGGTGCGGTTTGTGTAAAAAACAAACCGCCTTTTTCCGTTATAGGAAACTGCTTGAAAACGGTCGGGCAGATAATTCTTCATAATATCAACCTGTCTGCTCGAATTGCGTGTCGAGGCACTTGATTTTTTGCTTTATAGGAAACTGCTCGAAAACGGTCGGGCAGAGAAGTTTTGATAATATCAACCTGTCTGCTCGAATTGCGTGTCGAGGCACTTGATTTTTTGCTTTATAGGAAACTGCTCGAAAACGGTCGGGCAGAGAAGTTTTGATAATATCAACCTGTCTGCTCGAATTGCGTGTCGAGGCACTCGACTTTTTATTTTATTGTTAAAACTTTACATTTACCGTTTGTTGTTGTATAATATACCAATGTATTTAATTTGATTAAATTAACACGCAATTATCCGATAAGTCAATATGACGCAAGGGAGAATTTTTAATGAGAAATATTCCTTTTTCGCCGCCTGATATTTCACAGGCGGAAATAGACGAGGTAATTAAAGTCGTAAAATCAGGCTGGATTACCACAGGTCCCGAAACAAAGCTTTTTGAGAGCAGAATTGCAGAGTTTTGCAATGTTAACAGGGCTGTATGCCTTTCTTCGCAGACTTCGTGCGCAGAGCTTACGCTGCGTATTCTGGGAATCGGACCGGGCGATGAGGTTATTGTGCCTGCGTACACATACACGGCGACTGCTTCCATTATTTATCATGTCGGCGCAAAGCCCGTTATGATCGACTGCAAAAGCGGCAGTTACGAGATGGATTATGACAAGATGGAGGAGGCAATCAATCACAACACAAAGGCGGTTATTCCTGTCGATATTGCAGGAGTGCTTTGTGATTACGACAGAATTTTTGAGGCTGTTGAACGCAAAAAAAATGTTTTTCGCCCCAAAAACGAAATTCAGGAAAAATTCGGCAGGGTGTTCGTAATGGCTGACAGCGCCCACGCTTTCGGCGCTCAGCGGCACGGCAAGATGTGCGGTGAGATAGCAGACTTTACCAATTTCAGTTTCCACGCAGTAAAAAATATGACGACTGCCGAGGGCGGTGCGGCTGTACACAGACCGCACGACGGTATTGACGAGGACGAGATGTACAGGCAGTATATGCTTCTTTCGCTCCACGGACAAACAAAGGACGCCTACCAAAAGAATAAGGTGGCTTCTTGGGAATACGATGTTGTTGATACACAGTATAAGTGTAATATGCCCGATGTGCTTGCGGCTTTGGGGATAGCCCAGCTTTCGAGATACGATAAGATTCTCGAGAGAAGACACGAGCTTATAAGGCTTTACAACGAGGAGTTTAAGGATTTGCCGATACAGGTGCTTAACCACTGTGACGAAAACCACCGCAGCAGCGGACATCTGTATTTTGTGCGTTTCATCGGCAAGGACTCAGAGTACAGGAACAAGTTTTACAATATGATGGCGGAAAACGGAGTTATGTGCAATGTGCATTTTAAGCCGCTGCCGATGCTTTCGGCATACAGCAAGAGAGGCTTTAAAATTTCGGATTTTCCAAACGCCTACAATATGCACAAAAACCAGCTTACTCTTCCGATGAACACTACGCTGTCAGACGATGACGCATGGTACATTATAGAAACCTTTAAACAGTGTATGGATACGCTTAAATAGTAAATATAAAATTAATTACGGGCGGATGTATAATCCGCCCTTTTTATTTGCTTTGCAAAAGTGTTTTAAAAGATAACCGAGCGAAAAATAAAGAATAATATGCCCCTGTTCTGTACAGATAATATAAAATGTCGTCTTAGCAAGTTTTTATAAATGCTCTTACAGGTGAGCGGATTTTTATTTATCGCTAAAAATAAAACCGCCCGAAGCGGTGGCGCTGAGTCCGGACGGTTTGTTATATAGATTTCGGTTATTCATTAATCAGTAAATGCCCTGTACCGTTACTTCTCCCGAATTTACAAGGCAAATGCTACCGTCGGAAAGCATAACTTCAAGCTCGCCTTTGTCGGACACCGAAACCGCTGTCCCGCTTATCCTGCGGGTTCCTCTCTTAAAGCTTACGGTTCTGCCGATTGTGGCACATAGCCTTCGGTATTCGTCTGACGCAGACGGTGTAAAACTGAGATTTGTTTGTGTAAACACGTCCTCAAGTCTGTGCAGAACACAAGCCAAAAGCTCGTTTTGGTCAAAATGCCTGCCTGTTTCCAGTAAAACGGAAGTAGCTTTATACGCGATTTCTTCGGGGAAAGAGGTCTGGCTCACATTTATTCCTATTCCCAAAATTACATACTCCACGGCGTCAAATTCGGCGCTCATTTCCGTAAGTATTCCCGCAATTTTTTTGTTGCCCACAATAACGTCGTTCGGCCACTTTATAAGGCAGTCAAGTTCGGTAAAGTCTCTGAGCGCTGTGCATACGGCAAGTCCCGCAAGAGGGGTGACGGACGAAATTTCCGAAGGGGACGCATTGGGTCTCAGAAGCACGGAAAACGCAATCGCGCTGTCCTTTTTTGACTGCCACTTTCTTCCGAGTCTGCCTTTGCCGCTTGTTTGTTCTCTTGCGCAAACCACGGTGCCGTTTTCGCATCCGTCATTTCCGAGCCGCTTGAGATAGTCGTTTGTAGAGCCTACCGAGTCAAGCACAATCAGTTTTTTTCCGATTATTCTATTTTTTATAAGGTTTTTAAGCCTTTTTTCATTTATGTGAGAGGGATACGACACGAGGCGGTAACCCTTGCTTGTAACCGATTCTATCTTGTAGCCCTCGGATTTCAGGGAGTTGACGGCTTTCCAAACTGCTTGGCGGGACACTCCAAGCGCTTCGGAAATTTCCTGCCCCGAAACGAAGCCGTCGGCGTTTATTAAAATATCGAGTACGTTTTTTTGCATAAATATCACGATTCCGTTAAAATAATAATTAGACAAACCTTATCAGCTGTTTTTCTTGTAAATACAGTTTAGCCCGTCAAGGATTACATTTTCGTCGCAGATTATTTTGTGAGAGCAGTTTTCGGCGGTAATTTTGGCAAAGCCTCCGGTTGCTATCACCTTGCACGGCTTTCCTGTCTGCTCAAAAAAACGGTCGATCATACCGTCAATCATAGACGCTGTTCCCAGCATTATTCCTGAACGGATGCAGTCCTTGGTGTTTGTGCAGATCGCCTTCGGAGGAGCTTTCAGGTCGACTGAGGAGAGAAGCGCTCCCTTTGATGTGAGCGCGTCAAGTGAAATTCCGACTCCGGGGGCAATGGCGCCGCCGAAATAGGTTTTGTTTTCATCAACATAAACGATTACCGTCGCGGTGCCCATAAAAATCATAACGAACGGACCGCCGTATTTTTCGTATGCGCCCACACAGCCTGCGACTATATCGGCGCCCAGCTTTTCGGGGTTGTCTATTTTTATGTTAAGACCTGTTTTTATACCTGCTCCGATAATTATGCTTTTGCTTTTGGTAACGGTCTGAGCAGCCTGCGAGAGCGGGGAAGTGATTTTCGGGACGACTGAGCTTATTATGGTTGCGTCTATTTGCTTTGCGTCAATCTTGTAAATCTGAAAGAATGTGTAAAGCTCCACGGCAAAATCGTCGCTTGTTTTTGATGTGTCGGTAGAAACCCTGAGTTTAAATTTCAGCTCGTCGCCGTCGTACACTCCGAATTTTATATTTGTATTTCCAACATCGGCAGTCAGAAGCATAATAAACCTCCCAAAGCGCCTTGTTACATATAATAAGGCTTTTATTATAAAATTATATCACAAATCTTTGCCGATTCAAGCTCGATATTCATTTATTTTGCCCTTATTTTTTTAATGAAAAGAAAATTGTTGAAATTTGTTTGAGAATGTGTATAATAAAATTAGTTGTGTGCTTCGGTTAAGAAGCGCGTTAAAATGTCTAATGATATTTTTCTGAAAGGAATGTATTTAATGGATAGTTCAGAAATCAGGCAGCTTAAAATTCTTGCCGCTAAGTCAAGAATGGGTGCAATTCTCGGTACTTACCACGCAAAATCGGGTCATCCCGGCGGCTCGCTTTCGGCGGCTGATATTTTTACTTACCTTTATTTTAAGGAAATGAATGTTAAGCCCGAAGAACCCGACTGGCAGGACAGAGACCGCTTTGTTCTCTCAAAGGGTCACTGCTGCCCGAGCTTGTACGCAACTCTTGCGCTGAAAGGATACTTTGACTGGAACGAGCTTACCGTTCTGCGTCACGTGGGCGCAATGCTTCAGGGTCATCCCGATATGAAAGGAACACCCGGAATTGATATGAGCACAGGCTCGCTCGGTCAGGGCATTTCCGCTGCATGCGGTATGGCGCTTGCGGCAAAGCTTGATAACAAGAGCTATCGTATATATACGGTTTTGGGCGACGGCGAGGTTGAAGAAGGTCAGGTTTGGGAGGCTGCTATGTTTGCCGCTCACAATAATCTTGATAACCTTGTTGTTATTGTGGACCAGAACGGATTACAGATTGACGGAACGGTTGAAGAAGTAGCCGGAATAGAGCCGCTTGACAAAAAGTTTGAGTCGTTTGGTTTTGAGGTGTTGAAAATCGACGGACACGACTTTGAACAGATTGCACAGGCTCTTGACAAAGCAAAAAGTGTAAAGGGCAGACCTACGGCTATCCTTGCGAAAACCGTAAAAGGCAAGGGCGTTTCGTTTATGGAGAATCAGGTTGGCTGGCACGGCACAGCTCCTAACAAAGAACAGTACGAGCAGGCAACAGCCGAGCTTGAGGCTGAGATAAAAAGATTGGAGGGCGAATGCTGATGTCGGAAACAAAAAAGATTGCTACAAGAGAGAGCTTTGGTATGGCTCTTTGCGAGCTTGCAAAGACAAATAAAGATATAGTTGTATTTGACGCAGATCTTGCTGCCGCTACAAAGACAAGCATTTTTAAGAAGGAATTTCCCGAAAGATTTTTTGACTGCGGTATTGCCGAGGGCAATATGGTAGGCGTTGCGGCAGGATTAGCTGCTTCGGGCAAGATTCCCGTTGCGGCTTCGTTTGCGATGTTTGCGACAGGCAGAGCGTTTGAGCAGATAAGAAATTCTGTTGCTTATCCCCACCTTAATGTTAAAATTGCAGGAAGCCACGCTGGTATCTCAACCGGCGAGGACGGCGCAACTCACCAGTGCATTGAGGATATAGGCATTATGAGAACTATTCCCGGAATGGTTGTTTTAAACCCTGCTGATCACTATGAGATGATGGCTGCCACTAAGGCCGCAATCGAATATAACGGACCTGTTTATATCAGGCTCGGAAGACTTGCTATTGATACGTTTAACGACCCCGACAACTACCATTTTGAGCTTGGAAAGGGAATTACTCTTCATGAGGGTAACGACGTCGCTGTTATTGCGACAGGTCTTGTTGTAAACGAAGCTTTAAAGGCGGTAAAAGAGCTTGAGGCGGATGGTATAAACGCAAGGCTTATAAACATTCATACAATCAAGCCCATTGACAGAGATATTATTGTTAAGGCGGCTAAGGAAACCGGAAGAATTATTACTGTTGAAGAGCACAATGTAATCGGCGGACTCGGCGACGCTGTGTGCGGCGTAACGAGCGAGGAGTATCCGGTTAAGGTTACAAAGGTCGGTGTAAACGATACGTTCGGTTACAGCGGACCGGCTCTTGAGCTTCTTGATAAATTCGGACTCACACAGCCCCACATTGCAAATGTAATCAGAACTGTTGTTAAGGAAGGCTGATTCAGACTGTTTTAAGTCGGCGCAGGTATATTTTTGATATGTAATTGTGCCTAAGCGCATATCGGCAAAATTTTACAACCGTACTTTATAAGGGCTGACTCGTTTTGAGTCAGCCTTGTTTTGTTTATTTTATTAAATTCGGGCATATTATTACTTAAAGTGTATGTGAGGAGCGTTAGTATGGAAAAACTTTATGATTTGGTTATTTGCGGCGGCGGTGCTGCCGGTCTTTCGGCGGCGGTTTATGCGTCGAGAAGTGGGCTTGACTTCGTGTTGGTGGATACGGCGTCGTCAATGGGCAGTCAGATAACACAAACCTCGGAAATTGAAAATTACCCGGGGTTTGAAAACATCAACGGCATGGAGCTTATTATGAAGTTTTATGAGCACGCAAAAGCGCTCAAGGCTCCTATGATAAACGACGAAGTGCAAAAGATTTCAAAGCAGGACGGAGTTTTTACGGTAAAATGCGCTCAAAACGAATTTAAGACAAAAACAGTAATTTATTGCTTCGGCGCAACGCACAGAACGCTCGGAGTACAGGGCGAACACGAGCTTTTGGGCAAGGGAGTGGGATACTGTGCCGTGTGCGACGGATTTTTCTTCAGAAATAAAACTGCCGTAGTAATCGGCGGCGGAAACACAGCCGTGACCGACGCTGTTTATCTTACAAAAATTTGCAAAAAGGTATATCTTATTCACCGCCGCGATACTTTGCGTGCCGATAAGGTGCTTTCTGATAAACTTGAAAATGCCGAGAATGCCGAGATTTTGTACAACACAGAGGTGTCGCAGATAATCGGCGAACAAAGGGTAGAGGGCGTTGAGCTTAAAAACGGAGAGAAGATTATGTGTGACGGAGTTTTTATTGCCGTCGGAATTTCTCCGAGAAGCGAGCTTGTTATGGACTTTGTAAAGCTTGACAAGGCGGGTTACATTGTAGCCGATGAAAGCGGAAAAACTTCCGTTGACGGGTTCTTTGCCGCGGGAGATGTGCGCACAAAGCATTTGAGACAGGTGATAACCGCCTGTTCAGACGGCGCAAGCTGTGTTGACAGCGTAAACAGATATTTGAGCTGACCGCCGTTATGGAAAAAGGATCAATACTCAAAAATTCCGCATTTGCCTGCGCTGCCGCTGTTTTCTGCGCGGCTTTGTGGGGGACTGCGTTTCCGTTTATAAAGCTCGGTTATTCCGTGCTTGAGATTTCCGAGAACGATATAGGTTCAAAGCTGCTTTTTGCGGGTATCCGCTTTTTTGCGGCGGGCGTTATGGTGTACGCTTATGTTTGCATTTCTCAAAAACGGCTGGCTCTGCCCCAAAAAATCAGTTTTGCGGGCATAGCGGCCCTGGGACTTACGCAGACTGCTTTGCAGTATATTTTTACATATGTCGGCATAGGTTTTACAAGCGGTACGAATACATCAATAATAACCTCCTGTTCGTCTTTCTTTACCGTGCTGTTTGCGCCTCTGTTTTTTAAGAGCGACAGGCTCACTTTTCTAAAAATAACAGGCTGTGTCATTGGTTTTGCGGGAGTGATTGCGATCAACGGTACGGGAGGGCTGTCGCTTGACACCGCCTTCGGAGATTTGCTCATTCTCTGCTCGACTTTTTGCACAACGGCGGGCAATTTTATGGCAAAGAGGTTTTCTCAGAGGACAAACCCCGTTGAGCTTACGGCGTTTCAGCTTATGCTCGGAGGATTTGTGCTCCTGGCAGTGGGTGTTTTGCTGGGCGGCACTCTTGATTTTTCAAATTTTTTCGGTATGATGATACTTTTGTGGCTTGCGTTTGTGTCTGCCGCCGCGTTTGCGGTGTGGACAGCCTTGCTTAAATATCACCCTGCGAGCAGAATTTCCGTATTCAATTTGCTTGTGCCTATTTTCGGAACCGTACTTTCGGGGCTTATGCTCGGAGAAAATATATTTAAGCCCGAAACGCTGTTGTCGCTTGTTTTGATTTCAGCAGGAATTGCGGCTGTTAATGTGAAATTCAATTTCAGCAGGAGAAAAAAATGAAGATAAAAGGCGTTATTTCAGATATGGACGGGGTTATCCTCGACAGCGAAAAGCTGTATGTTCGTTTTTGGTGCGAGGCGGCTCGCTTTTACGGACACCCGATGGAGCAAAAGCATGCGCTTGGTATTCGTTCGATGAACAAAAGGTTTGCGTCGGAAAAATTAAAGGGCTGGTTCGGCAATGATTTTGACTACGACGCAGTAAGACGCAAGCGTATTGAGCTTATGGATAAATACATAGAAGAAAACGGAATTGAGGCAAAAAGCGGAGCAAAGCATTTTTTGTCCTGTGTAAAGCAGAAAGGACTAAAGCTTGCTTTGGCGACCGCAACGCCCACCGAAAGGGCGGAAAGGTATCTTAAAAGGCTTGATTTGTACAAGTATTTTGACGAGATTGTTTGCTCGTCTATGGTTTCAAACGGCAAGCCTGAGCCTGATATTTATCTTCTTGCCTCAGAAAAGCTGGGACTGAAGCCCTGTGAGTGCCTTGCGCTTGAGGATTCGCACAACGGCATAAAATCGGCAGGCAGAGCAGGCTGTAAAACTGTTATGGTCAAGGACCTTGACGGTCCCGATGAGGAGGATAAGCCTTATTTGTACGCCGTTGCGGACAGTTTGGCAGAGGTTGAGAAGTTAATTTAGGAATAAAGTTTATTTGAAAACTGAAATAAATACTAAAAGCAAGGAGAGAGAATATGGATTTCATTAATAATCTTGCGGCAAGCTTTGACGATTTCCTTTGGGGGGTACCGATGATTGTCATTTTGCTCGGAACTCACATATTTATGACTATCCGAACAAAATTTGTTCAGCGCAAAACCTTAAAGGCAATAAAGCTTTCCGTAACGAAAGACCCCGATGTTGACGGAGATATAAGCCCGTTTCAGGCGCTTACCACGGCGCTTGCTTCCACAATAGGAACAGGAAACATAATAGGCGTCGGAACAGCCATTGCTCTGGGCGGCGCAGGCGCTGTGCTCTGGTGCTGGCTGACAGGTGTTTTCGGCATTGCGACAAAGTATGCCGAGTCGCTGATTGCGGTTAAGTACCGTGTAAAAACAAAGGACGGAAAAATGCAGGGCGGCGCCATGTACGCCATTGAGCGTGGATTAAACCCCGTAATCGGCGGAAAAAAGCGCAGTATGAAATGGCTTGCCGTGCTTTTTGCCGTGTTCGCGATTTTGGCGTCGTTCGGAATAGGCTGCGGTGTGCAGACAAACGCCATTTCAAATGTTATGGATAATACATTTAATGCTGACGGAAGCTTAAAAATAGGCTTTTTCGGCGGACAGGTTTCGCTTGTGTCACTCATTTGCGGAATAATCGTTGCGCTTTGCGTTGCGCTTGTTATTTTCGGCGGCATAAAGTCGATTGCAAAGGTTTGTGAGAAACTCGTGCCGTTTATGGCAATAATGTATGTTTTGGGGTGTATTGCAATTCTCGTAATGAACGGAGATGTTTTGTGGGAAACCGTAAAAACAATCGTTACATCGGCGTTTTCTCCTGCCGCTGTGGGAGGCGGACTTGCAGGCTCCGGAATTATGCTTGCCGCGCGGTTCGGTGTGGCAAGGGGCCTTTTCAGCAACGAATCCGGTATGGGTTCTGCTCCGATTGTCGCGTCTGCCGCTCAGTCGAGAAACGCAGTAAGACAGGCTATGATTTCATCTACCGGAACATTTTGGGATACCGTTGTTGTGTGTCTTATGACGGGTCTTGTTATTGTAAGCTCCTGCATTAAAAATCCGCAGATAGACACCGTTCAGGTTGAGGGAGGTGCTCTTACATCGGCGGCGTTTGATCAGATTCCCGTTATCGGTACTCCTATTCTCGTTGTGGGAATTGTTTTATTCGCTTTTTCAACAATTCTCGGCTGGTCTTATTACGGCGAAAGATGTATTGAGTATCTTTTCGGAAGAAAGGGCGTTATTCCTTACAAGGTGATATTTATTGTTGTTTTGCTTATTGCCCCCGTTACGGCGCTTGATCTTGTGTGGACATTATCGGATATATTCAACGCTCTTATGGCTCTGCCGAACATTATTGCGATAATTGCTCTCTCTCCTGTTATCGTTAAGGAAACAAACTACTTTTTGTACGGCAACCGTCTCGACGAGTACGACAAAACGCAGATTCCCGTTATTGACAAATAAGCAGTAAGCTGTAATTTGTACATAAATCAACGCCCAAACGGTGCTCAACACGCTGTTTGGGCGTATTGTCGGCTGTATAAAAATGTTGCATTTGCAAAAATCAGTGGTATAATTAAAGCTGTAATACGGTTTTTGCAGAGGTGGAGTATGAAAAGATTTATTGAAAATTTCAGCGATGAGCATTTAATGCTTCTAAGCCGTCATCTATTGTTTTCGGGACTGAGCGAGCATGAAATATTTATGTTTATCCAGTTTTCTCAGCCGTACTATGTCGTTTTGAATCAGGGAAGATCCTTACAGATTTCGGGTGCGTACAGCCATATGATTTGTCTTGCGGTGACGGGAAGCATACATTTGTATTCGGTTGACTACGAGGGCAACAAGACGTTGCTTAAATTAATCGGCGGCGACAAGGACAGCGGGGCGGTGTATTCGATGTTTGATTACTACAATTCTCTGCTTGAGCTGAAGGCTCACGAGGACAGCGAGCTTATTTTGATTCCGCCCGAAAAGCTGTTTATCGCTGATGAGAAGCTTGCGATTATACAGCAAAAAATTGTCGTAAATCTTATTGCTTCTCAAAGGCAGATGTTCCTTGATATAACCGAGCATCTCTCATGCCTGACACAGCGAAGCATAAAGGATAAAATCCTGAAATTTTTAAAAATCAACTGCGAAAAGGAACATTCATACAGCTTTACGGTCCCGTATTCAAGAGAGGAGCTTGCAAACTATCTTGCGGTTGACAGAGCGTCCCTTTCGCGTTCTCTCGGAGAGCTTAAAAAGGACGGAATAATTGATTACTATAAAAACAGATTTAAAATACTTGCAGTAAATGCGTTTAAATTTTAAAACGGCGGTGATAAAATGGATTTCGGCAATACAAAAGCGGCGCTTGTCCTTGAGGGAGGCGCATTGAGAAGCTTTTTTACCTGCGGTGTGCTTGATTTTCTTATGGAACAGGATATTTATTTTCCGTGTGTTTGCGGCGTGTCGGCAGGCTCGCTGTGCGCAATCAGCTATCTTTCAAGGCAGATAGGAAGAACGGCAAAGGTGAATTTGAGTTTTGTAAACGACAAACGATATTTGAGCCTGAAAAGCCTTGTCAAAGACAAGATGATTTTTAATTTTGACTTTTTGTTCGGCGAAGTAAGCCACAACCTTGTGCCTCTTGACTACGACGCTTTTTACGACAGCAAGGAGAGGTTTGCCGCATTTGTTACAGACTGCGAAACAGGAAAAAGCGTCGCGTTTGAAAAGGGAAAATGCTCAAATATTATGAGAGCCTGTGCCGCGTCAAGCAGTATGCCGCTGTTGTCGAAAATGTTTGAGCTTGACGGCAAAAAATATCTTGACGGAGGAATTTCAAATCCCATTCCGTTTGAATGGGCGTTTGACAACGGCTACGAAAAAGTTGTGCTTGTTTTGACAAGGGATATAAACTACCGAAAAAAGCCGAACTCAAAGCTATTGATAAAGGCTTATGAGCATACCTACAAAGAGTATCCCGAACTTTTAAAAACCGTTTATAACATTACAGACCACTACAACAGCCTTGCCGAGCAGATTGTTGAGCTTGAAAAGCAGGGCAGAGTTTTTGTTATCAGACCAGAAAAGCCTGTTAAGGTGAAGCGGACGGAAAAAGACACAAAAAAGCTTGAAGCGCTTTATGAAGAGGGCAGACAGACTGCCGTGAGAAGAATTGATGATATGAAAAAATACCTCGGCATAAGCTGATTTTGTGCCGAGGATATTAAAGGAGAATTACCGAATGTTAAAACGAACGCTTAAAAAGGCGTTTAAAGACAGCCTGCCGATACTTGCGGGGTATCTTGCGCTGGGCATAGGCTTTGGTGTTTTGCTTCACACCAAGGGTTACAGCTTTTTGTGGGCGCTGCTTATGAGCTGTACCATATATGCGGGAGCGGGTCAGTATGCGGCGGTCGATTTGCTCAGCAGCGGAGCGTCGCTTGTTACTACCGCCGTGATGACGGTCATCATAAATGCCCGCCACTTTTTTTACGGATTTTCTCTTTTGGAGAGGTACAGGGGAACGGGAAAGGCTAAGCCGTATTTGATTTTCGGACTTACCGATGAAACATATTCCCTTGTATGCACGGCAAAAATCGAGCAGGGGATAGATGAGAAAAAATACTATTTTTTTCTTACGCTTCTTGACCAGCTTTATTGGATTACGGGCTGTACGCTCGGTGCGCTTTTGGGCACGTTTATCGAGTTTGACAGCACGGGAATTGACTTTGCGATGACGGCGCTGTTTGTTGTAATATTTATTGAGCAATGGCTCAGCGTAAAATCTCATTTGCCTGCGCTTTTGGGTGCGGGCACTACGCTTGTGTGCCTTTTTGTTTTCGGATCTGAATATTTCATTATCCCGTCAATGGCGTTTATTGCGATAGAACTTGTGATTTTCAGAAAAAGACTTGAAAACACAGATGAAAAAAACAATTTTGCAAGCGGCGAGGAGGATACTAATGGATAGTTACAGTGTTCACTCCCTGCTGATTGTGGCTGTAATGGCGGTTTTTACGGCGCTTGTGAGGTTTTTGCCGTTTTTTGCTTTCCCCGAGGGGAGAAAGCGCCCGAAGGTCATTATATACCTCGGCAAGGTACTGCCGTACGCACTTATAGGTATGCTTGTCGTGTATTGTTTTAAGGGCGTTTCTGTGTTTGAGGCTCCGTTCGGCGTTCCCGAACTTTTGGCGTGCGTGCTTGTGGCGGCACTTCATATCTGGAAAAGAAATACGCTTATAAGTGTGTTCGGCGGAGTGATATTTTATATGGCGCTTGTTCAGTTTGTGTTTTGCTGATTGAATTGTTTGTATTCGGCAAAAACAGCGTTACAGTTTAGTTGACAGATTATAAATATTATGATATAATCTCGTCGGATTAAGGGAGTAGTCGGCGCATACTGCGTGATTAAGCCAACATGCTTGGGGTTACCCATGGTTTAATTTTAAATGACAAGACTTATCTGTTTTGGCAACAGGTAGGTCTTTTTTCGTCCTCTGTTGCTTATTATTGCAATGGAGGAATTTTTATGGGATTTGTTGAGCTTTTTATTCTTGCCGTGGGACTTTCGATGGACGCCTTTGCCGTTTCAATCTGCAAGGGACTGTCGGTGAGAACTCTTAGAAAAAGGCACGGGCTTATTACGGGCTTGTATTTCGGCGGGTTTCAGGCGGGTATGCCGCTTGTGGGCTATTTGCTCGGAAAGCAGTTTGAGTCGCTTATTACAAGCGTTGACCACTGGATTGCTTTTGTTTTGCTCGGCATTATAGGTATTAATATGATTAAGGAGTCGTTTGAAAAGCCCGACGAGCTTGACGACTCGTTTGCGCCCAAGGCTATGCTTTTGCTGGCGGTCGCCACAAGCATTGACGCGCTTGCCGTTGGGGTCACATTTGCGTGCCTTGATGTTGAGATTTTCTCGGCAATCGCCCTGATAGGCATAACGACGTTTGTTTTCTCCGCTGTCGGAGTTAAGATTGGCAATGTTTTCGGCGTAAGGTTTAAGTCGAAAGCAGAGCTTGCGGGGGGTATAGTGCTTGTTTTAATGGGCGTTAAAATACTTCTTGAGCATTTGGGTGTAATTAATTTTTAACCGCGCAAATAATGATTACAAAAAACGGTTGCATTTAATTAAAAATGTAACCGTTTTGTTTATTTTTTGTTCGCAAAAAGAAAAATATTTTGATAAAACTGCATTAAAAATTCTTCAAAATCAAAAAAATCTCCTTTAAGGGTTGATTTTTTACGAGATAGGTGCTATAATGGTTACAAATTTGTTAACAAGTGTTGCCGAGATTGTAATATTTCGGCATTTAATTTGGCAATACTTTATACTTGTTATCAAAAAATCGGAGGTAATAAAAATGCAGAGGATTAAAAAACTTACTGCAATAATATTAAGTATTCTTACACTCTCAAGTGTATGCGTGTTTGGAAGTACCTTTTCGGCAGGTGCGAGCGGAACAGGCGCAGGACTTGCCGAATGGGCACTTAACGCTTACTACGAGGGCTGGTCTTATGTTTACGGCGGTTCTTCACCCGGTGCGGTTGACTGTTCGGGACTTATCTATTCCTACTGCGGCGGCGAACGCTGCGGCGACCCCCAGCTTAACACGGCGACCGAGAGAGGCTCTGTAAGCAGCGGAATTCCGAATGTTCACGGTCTCGGCCTTTGGCGTCCGGGTCATGTCGGCGTCTATGTAGGCGACGGTATGGAGGTTGACGCAAGAGGCGACGCATACGATATGTGTTACGAAAGCGTTTACGGTTCGTACAGCGGCTGGACATACTGGTTTAAACTTGCGGCTGTAACTTATCCGACAAACGGCTGGGAAGAGTTTAACGGCGATTACTATTATTACGAGAACGGCGAATACATTACCGATACTTCAAGAACTATCGGCGGTACTACATATTATTTTGACTCAAAGGGTCGTTCAGGCAAGACTCCGTCTGATATGTCAGCCACGGCTTCAGACTCATCAAGCTCATCTGGTTCGTCAAACTCTTCATCGAACTCTTCGTCCGAAAGCAAGCCGACTTCGTGGAGAAACGGCTCATCGGGTGAAGAGGTAGAGAAGATTCAGGCTCGCCTTGCGGAGCTCGGCTACTACACAGGCGCTGTTGACGGCTATTTCGGCGACGCAACGGAAGCCGCATACAGAGCATTCCAGGAGGCGGCAGGACTTACCGTTGACGGTATAGCAGGCTCCGACAGAGAGGTGCTTTACTCAGATGACGCTCCGTATGCTCCCAAGGAAGAAGAAACCACGGCTCCTGCCGAAGATACGGAGGAAACCGAGCAGACCGAACAGGCTGTTGAATACAAGAGCGGCGATGAAAACGACGAGGTAACTAAAATTCAGCAGAAACTCGCTGAGCTTAAATATATGTATGTTGACGCAACGGGATATTACGGCGATTTTACGGTACAGGCTGTAATGAATTTCCAGCTTGCAAACGGACTTGAGGCGACAGGCGTTGTCGATGAAGAAACCTACGGCGTACTTTTCGGTGAAAACGCTGTTGTAAATCCGAACCCGCAGGAGGAAACACAGCCCGCTTCCGAAGCGGCTTTGGCGGGACCGACGGAAATGCCGTTTACAACAAGCCCGTCCGCATTGATTATTGCAAATGAGCAGAATCAGACATACGCCGATACTGCGACGGAAGTAGTAAAGACGACGAACAAGGTTACAAAAAGAGCACTTGCAAATTCGACTTCCGTGATTCCCTCCGCCACAACGGCGGCTGTTAAGAGAACGGCAAATGTTTGGCTTTGGTTTGTGCTTGTGGCTGTGATACTCGGAGCACTCTCGGTTGTGTTTATGCTTCGTGACAGAAAATCAAACAGATACACAAGATACTGCGCAAAGAAGAAAAAGACTTCTTTTAAGTCTGAAGTCAACACAAGATGGTAAGCTAAAGGCTAAAAGATAAATAAAATTAAAACGGTCGATCATCGTACATTTCGGTGACCGACCGTTGTTTTTGAGCAATATAAAAAGACTGATAATAAATGAATTTTTATTGGCTGTAATAAAATATTCAGAGAAGCAACAATTCTGTT
>CALYBP010000022.1 GCA_944415425.1 uncultured Ruminococcus sp.
TTTCAAAATACTATTTGATAGCAAAATGATAGCAGACTGCAAAACGTATTTATTGCGCGTTTTCTGCGGTTTGTGGGTACAATTATCTTTATAAATTTTAAAAAAGGCATTACTGACTTTTACAGTCGGTAGTGCCTTTTTGTCGTGTTGTTTTATCTAAAATGGCTTGCTATATTTGCTTTATAAGCAAGGAAAGTTTGATTATTAGCTTTTCTGATATTGATGAGCAGGCAGAGAAATGTTTTCTCGGCTGGTAGAAAAACTTGTGGAAAAAGAAAATGTAACGGAAAAGCTCAAGGCTGAAAATCAAATGCTGTGGGTGCAGAAGATGAACAATATCCGCAATTGAGCAACGAAAGTTGTAAATGCAGATTTAATTTACGCTAAAAAATCAAGCCGAGTGTGGCTCTATGAAAACGAGTTACACTCTGCATTTTTGTTTTTATATGCACAAGCAGAAGAACATCAGAGATGAAAAAGCCTTTGTTTATGAGCTTTAACACTTACTTTTCGGTGCGATAAAATTTTACCAAATAGGCTTTAATATTAATATAAATGTATTGACATCTCAGTATATTTGCGGTATGATTAGCGTATAATAATTAGGAGGGAGAACTTTGGCTATATCATACAAGCCGCTTTGGAAATTGCTGATAGATAAGGATATGACAAAAAAAGCGTTGATGGATGAGACCGGTATCTCTAAATCAACAATTGATAAGATGGGTAGAGGAGAAAAAGTATCCTTAGATATCATTGAACGGATATGTAATCATTTGAATTGCAATATTTCAGATGTGATTGAGCACATTTCTGAATAGGAATGGAGTTACAATGGATAAGAATAATAAAATTGAATTTTTCAGTGTGCTTACGGCATCGTTATCTGAATACTCAACTGATGAGATTGAAAATGGAATAATTGCATACTTTCTTTCTAAGTTGGGGTATTCTTGTGCTGATGATGTATTTACACTTTTAAGGGAAAAAGCTCAAAAATCGAATGAGAAAGTGGAAAGAATTTTTAATGATAATGGTTTTCCCATTGACATTGAAATGTTAATTGAGTTTTTTGAATATCTCATAGGACATAATGATAAAACGGAAAACGGGATTGTCTTTACGCCAAAGTACATTTCTGATTATATTTCTAGAGATTTACTTAAGGAAATCTCTGAGTGGAATGTATGTACAAGGATAATTGATCCGGGTTGCGGTTGTGGTATTTTCCTAATCTCTGCTATTGAAGAAATCCACAACAAATTTGGTGTCGGAATTGTTGAAATTATTGAAAACAATATTTTTGGTATTGATGTATTAAACGACAATATTCGAAGATGTAGCTATGTCCTGCAGATGTACTGTTTAATAAATGGGATTTGTTTAAAAGAGTTAAACTATAATCTTGCAAGTGCCGATAGTCTTTCGTCTAATTGGGGATCGATTTTTTCCATAGAAGGATATTTTGATTATATTATAGGGAATCCGCCATATGTAAATACCCACGATATGAGCAAGTCAACTATTTCATTTCTGAAGAAATCTTTTTCCACAACCCAAACCGGTGTATTTAATATATTCTATGCCTTCATTGAGCAAGGATTAAAACAATTAACAGACAATGGATACTTGGAATTTATTGTACCAAACAATTTCCTTACGATTAAATCAGCAGATAACTTAAGAACATTGCTTCAAAAAGGAAAAAATGTATGTTCTATATTAGATTTTGCGGATAATATGGTTTTCAAGCCTATCAGAACTTATAACTGTATTATTAAATTATCTAAGTTACCGCAAGAGCAACTTTTGTATGCAGTAATAGAAAAGACAAATGACATATCAAAGGCTTTGCACAATATTCCGTTCAATACTTTTCAAACAAAGACACTTGATAAGAATGGGTGGATATTGGTTGATGAAAAAACATTAAATAACATAGCTTGCATAGAAAATCAAAAGTTCCCGATTAAAGACTATATTAGAACTGGAATTGCAACATTAAGAGATGAGATCTATCTTGTAGAGGCTTCAAATGGCGATTATTATAAGATTGTTGATGGTGTAAAGTACTTTATTGAATCGGAAATTGTAAAACCTATATATAAGATTCCTGAACTAAAAAACTGTGTAAATCCCCTAGATGTTACGCAATATATTATTTTCCCTTATGTTAAAGGAGAAAAAGGATATGAACTTATTGCTGAAAATGTGTTATGTGAGAAATATCCTAATACATACTCATATTTACTGAAAATGAAGTCCACTCTTGACGGAAGAGATAAAGGTAAAGGTAATTCTGTTGCTTGGTACGCGTATGGAAGAACACAAGGATTAAATAAATATGGCAAGAAACTTATGTTTCCTACATTTGCGAATCATCCAAATTTTATTTATATCGATGATGAAAACGCATTATTTTGTAATGGTTATGCTGTTTTTGAAAATGAGCAGATTCCTCTTAAGATTCTTGCAAAAATTTTAAATTCCTCAATAATGGATTACTATGTTTCAAATACAAGCTATTCGATAGAAGGAGGATATTACTGTTATCAAAAAAAATATATAGAACGATTTTCAATACCTGAATTAAGTTCGGCAGAGTTAGAATGGATTGCTAATGGTTCACAGCAAGAAGTTGATGAATTGCTACAAAAAAAGTATCAATTAGTGTTATAATATAAGGGCGAAAGCAAAAGCTTCCGCCCTTATATTATAACATCTGATATGCATTGTATATAGAATGATTGGCACATCGAACGATATACACCTGCAAGTGTTGCATTACTTGATTTTGTTCTGAAATTATTAAATATCAAATCTGGGCTAACTTCTTTTATTTCGCAGAGACGAAACCATAACGGGCGTCCTAATTTTATCTGATCATAATATGCTGGAAAATTTTTTGTGGGTTCAGTTTTGCTTATTTCAGAAATGATTCCCATATAGATTTTATTGTCATTCTTAGCTGAATCTTTGAAAAAAAATGTAATTGCCGTCAGCTATGATTCTTGATTCGATGACATTAGTTTTACCGAAACGACAAAACCAAACTTCTCCGTTTTTTTCGAGTATTACTTTATGTTCCAACAAAAAATCTATTCCCGGAGGCGTATTAATTTTTAGCATAAGAAATACTGTATTTTCTTTGATTTCCATCAAAAACTTGCTCCTTGTATATCGTAGTGTACAAATAAATGATCTTATAATAAAATAAGTCCTAAAGATTATAACAGAAATTATAGAAGAAATCAAGAATTACGCTTGACAATTTCACGAAATCTATAGACTCATTGTACTTTTATATGTTATACTTAATAAATTTAGTATGACAAGGAGAAAGCGTAGCTATGAGTTTTATTGATACACAATTACTAACATTTAAAACAATGATTGAGAAGTCAATCATAACCGGTGGTGCAAAGGGAAAGGAATCGATGATACGTTCCTCTGCACTCATAAACTTGATTCACGATGCAGTGAAAAATGAATTAATTGAGCAAGGAGTTCATCCGAACAATATTTTTCCACCATTCGGTGAATCTAAACCCGAGATAAAAATGGCAGGATTTCTCAAGCAAAAAGATCAAGATGTATGTGTGCTTCCTGCAAATGTCGAAAAGAAATCCATAATTATCAATTGGGGTCCGCTGAAGTTTGAGAATAAAAAAGATCCCTATGGTTTTGAATTCTCAACAAATTCTTTAGTTATTAATGTGAGAAGTCAGATGAGCAGTTTAGCCAAAAATTCTGATACTCTTTTTGAAAGAACATTTGCTGAAGCACAAAATCTACATATGCGATATAAAAATATTGTACTTGGAGAAGTATATTTAATTCCAACGCACGAGTATGATGATACACTGGTAAGTCAAAATCGTGTGGGGTTTAAGTTAAATCAAACTAATATAGAAAAGTACATAAGCTTTTTTAATTCTATCAATAACCGACCGATTAATGGGGAAAATTATGAATATGAGCGTTGCGCACTACTTATTGTTGACTTCAGTAAAGCACAACCCAAATTATATCAAAATAGTGCTGAACTGAAAAGGGATGGCTTGATTTCTTCTTCGTTTGAAATTGAATATGCGACACTTGCGTTTGATTCTTTTGCTAAAGACATTTTAAATATTTACGCTTCAAGATATGACATTCATAATCTTCGTACCCCTATGGTGTAAATAAAGCATTGCTCATTCTGCCGAATAAATCGAGACCGCGCATTGATATATTCAAGGAATTATAAAGATATGTGTGAATGTCATATTGAGCCAGATTGGTTATTGAATTACAAGGTATATCGTCATACGCTCATCTTGAAATTGATTCGTACTGGCAGTCACAGCGCCCTTTTTTAACTTGCATTATCGCCTAGCTGTGACAACAAAATGACAACAGAAATTTGGAGAGTCCATATTTTATGGATATTTTAGATAACTAAAATAACTTGTACTAAATCACCAATACAAAATTGCTTAAGTGGCGGTTTTCAGGAGCGAGTGGGAATAGTAGTCAAAACACCGCAAACCCGCATACATACAGGGTTTTGAGAGACAAAATATCCCCGTGACAACATCTGAAAATTATTTAAAATTCAAAAGCAGACCGTACAAATCAATGTGATTTTTTGTTTCTGTATCAGAGCCCGTTTGCAGCAAACGCCCTTAGAAGCTCATGTCATTTGCTTCTAAGGGCGTTTTATTACCTTGCGCGTCAAAATGAGATTTTTGCAAGTGTTTCTACAAAATCTATAAACGAGGGTTAAATATTGCTATAAAAAGTTGTATATAATCTTAGCCAAATGAGCAATTCCGGGTTCAATTTTGTCCTGTGAAATTCCCGAAAAGCTAACCGATAACTCATTTGTATTTTGATTATACGGAATAGCTGCAAGAGAGTTGTTGGTAAGTGCGGTGTTTAGTTTTTCTCGGTCACAAATATCAGGCATAATAACGGATACATACAACGATGTTTCGTTAAACACAATTTTGTAAGGTTCTTTAAAATGCCTGTTAATACTTTCAAGCATTATTTTACTTTTTTCAAGATAAATTCTTCGAGCTTTTCTCAGGTGAGAGTCAATTTTTCCGCTTTCAATATACTGCGCCAGAGCAAGCTGTTCTGTTTTTGACGCTGTCTGATTTGTCATATGTTTTATGCTTTCGTAGACGCCGATTAATTTGTTCGGAAGAACCATATAGCTTATCCTTACCGACGGCAGCAAAACCTTTGAAAACGAGCCGAGATAAACCGTGTTTTCCGTATCATAATTCTGAACACACGACATGGGACGGGTAATATATCTAAGCTCCCCGTTGTAATCGTCCTCAATTATCAAAGCGTTATTCTGTTTTGCCCAGTTAATTATTTCTATCCTCCTGTTTACAGGCATATTTGCACCGCTTTTTACGGTAAAATTAGGATTAATTAAAATTATATTTGGCATAATATTGTCAAGAGAATCAACCGTTACTCCGAATTTATCGCTTTTAAAATAATTAATTTCGTAACCGAAGCTTTTAAACACAAGCTCCGACTGAACATAGCTTGAATCTGCCATTGCAACCTTTTTGTTTTCTCCCAGCATTGTGCACAGCAAATAAAGCAGCGGCTGCGTTCCTGCTCCTACAATTATGTTCTCTGCCTTTGTGTTTACGCTTCTTGTGCCTAAGCTGTATTTTTGCAGTGCGTTTCTTAACTTTATTTCGCCCTGCTCGTCGCCGTAGGATGTAAGCAGGTAATTTTGATTGATAACATCCTTAACGCACTTTTTCCATTGCGAAATGTTGATTATATTTTCATCAATGCTCTTTCCGCTGAAATCATATTCGTAAAATTTATTTTGTTCGGTTTTTTCTGAAGTTTCCGTATTAATTGATTTTGGCAGGCTGTCAAATTCCGCCTCAACATAATATCCGCTCTGAGGAATGTTTTTTATATATCCTTCGACACAAAGCTGGTCATATGCACTTGTTATTGTGGTTTTTGAAACGGACAAATCCTGACACAGCCGTCTTATCGACGGCATTTTAGTGCCCTTTTGCAGGCTGCCGTTTTCAATAGCCTTTCTTACAGACAGGTATATTTGACGGTAAAGAGGAGTTTTTTTGTCTTTGTCAATTATTATGAAATCATAGAGCATATAATCACCAAATATATTTTATCATTTTGCAAATATTATTTCAATAATGGTTGCAGGCGGTTGAAATTTTTTGCATAAATCTGTATAATTAGTAAGATGAATTTTTATGAGAGGGGAATTCGGTAATTATGAATGTAGATAAATTTTTTAAATATATTTGCGGCAAAAAAGTTGCTTTTATCGGAATCGGCACAAGTAATCTTCCTCTTATCAAGCTTTTTGCAGATAAGGGTGCTGTTGTTTTGGCCTGCGACAAAAAAGATTATGAGTCATTGGGTGCAAACGGCGAGAAAGCAAAGGAATACGGTGCCAACCTTATTTTGGGAGAAAACTACCTTTCTGAGATTGACGCCGACATTGTTTTCAGAAGTCCCGGAACACCGTTTTATAAAAAAGAGCTTGTTGATTTGAAAGACAGAGGCGTAGTTTTAACATCGGAAATGGAAGTCTTTTTCGACTTGTGCCCGTGTAAAATAATAGCCGTTACAGGTTCGGACGGAAAAACAACCACTACTACGATTATTTCGGAATTTTTAAAGGCAAGCGGCAAGACCGTGCATCTCGGCGGCAATATCGGTAAACCGCTTCTCCCTGAGATTGAGACTGTCAATCCCGACGACTATGCGGTTGTTGAGCTTTCAAGTTTTCAGCTTATATCAATGCGAAAAAGTCCCGACGTAGCGGTTGTAACAAACCTTGCTCCCAATCACCTTGACATACATAAGGATATGCAGGAGTATATTGATTCAAAAAAGAATATCATTTTGCATCAAAACGCCTTTTCAAAGGCTGTTTTGAATTCGGACAATGAAATTTCAAATTCTTTTTCCGATTCCGTTCGCGGTCAGCTTGCAAAATTCAGCGTAAAAGAAAAGCTGTTTAACGGAGCGTATCTTGACGGATGTACAATATGCTACAACGACTACGGCAAGGTAACTGAAATTATGGATTACAGGGATATAAAAATTCCGGGTATGCACAATGTAGAAAATTATCTCGCGGCAATATCTGCGGTATGGGGAATTGTTGATGTTGAGACTATAATAGCAGTAGCAAAAACTTTCGGGGGAGTTGAGCACAGGGCAGAGTTTGTCAGAGAATACAAGGGCGTTAAGTATTACAACGATTCAATAGCCTCAAGCCCGACACGGACTGCGCTAGGAACACTTTCGCTTTACGATAAAAAAATAATCATAATAGCCGGCGGATACGATAAGCACATACCCTATGAGCCGCTCGGCCCCGTTATAAACGATAAGGTAAAGCTTTTGATACTTCTCGGCGACACTGCTCCTAAAATTGAAGCTGCCGTAAAATCAGCCGATAATTACGATGAAAACAGCATTGAAATCATAAATGTAACTAATATGGAAGAAGCTGTAAGAGAAGCCTGTGCAAGAGCCGAGAGCGGCGATATTGTTTCTCTTTCGCCCGCAAGCGCAAGCTTTGGACTTTACAAAAATTTTGAGGAAAGAGGTAATCACTTCAAGTCAATAGTCAATAATTTGAAGTGATATAATTATGGACTTAACTGAAATTATATTTGATTTGTGCAGCGTTTCGGGAGTTTCGGGTAATGAAGAACCCGCCGTAAATGCTGCAAAGGCGTATCTTGAGAAATATTGCGATGTTTGCGTTGATAAAAACGGAAATTTGATTGCTTGTCTTGGAAATAAGAATGCCGAAAAGACGATACTTCTCGACGCCCATATTGACAGAATCGGAATGATTGTAACATCTATTGACAAAAACGGTTTTGTAAAGGCAGATAAGTGCGGCGGGATTGACGCCCGTACATTGCAGGACAGCCGCATACTACTGCAAAAAAATCCGGAAATTGTCGGCACGGTTTGCTGTATGCCTCCTCATCTGTCGGACGGCAAAGAAGGCAGTGCAGTTTTGCTTGACAAAACATATATCGACTTTGCCATGCCTGAGGAAGAAGTAAAAAAGTATATTAAAATCGGTGATGTTCTCACATTTGACGCAAAGCCTAAAATGCTGCTCAATAAAAGAATAGCCGCACCTGCACTTGATAACAGATGCAGTGCGGCAGCCCTGATAAAAACAGCACAGCTTTTAAGCGATGAAAATAACCTCGAATACAAGGTCGTTATTATGCTCAGCGTTCAGGAGGAAACCTTTGGCAGGGGGGCAAAAACAGGTGCCTTTAGCATTGATGCAGACGAGGCAATAGCTGTCGATGTAAGTTTTGCTTTCCAGCCCGACATTACAGGAGAATATTCAAAAATAAGACTGTCAGGCGGACCCATGATTTGCATTTCACCGATATTAAGCAGGGCAATGTCAAATAAACTCACGGATATAGCAAAATTAAAAGAAATTCCATATCAGTTTGAAGTTATCGGAGGAACAACAGGTACTAACGCCGACAGCATCACCGTAACAAAAGGCGGGATTAAAACGGCAGTTGTTTCAATTCCTCAGAGATATATGCACACTCCGTATGAGGTGGTATCGCTTGACGATGTTGAAAACACGGCAAGGCTTATCTGCGAGTATATAAAATGCGGAGGTGCTTTTAATGCTTGATTTAAAACTTCTTGAAAAGCTTTGTACGTGCAGCGGTATATCAGGTGACGAAGATAAAGTAAGAAATCTCATATTAGATGAGATAAAGCCGTATGCAGACGATATAAAAATTGACAATCTCGGAAACCTTTTAGTGAAGAAAAAGGGCAAAAACAGAGCAATTTCAAAACTTATGCTTTCTGCTCATATGGACGAGGTCGGTCTGATTGTCACCGACATAACATCGGATGGATATTTGAAGTTTGATGAAGTGGGCGGTATAGACAGAAGAGTATTACCCGGGAAAAGTGTTCTTGTGGGTAAAAATAAAATTTACGGAATAATCGGGATAAAGCCGATTCATCTTTGTTTGGGCGATGACAAATCATCTATACCCGAAATGACCGAAATGTATATAGACATCGGCGCAAACAGCAAAGAGGATGCGTTAAACGTAGTTTGCTACGGCGACAGCGTATCATTTGATTCTGATTTTTCTCATAATCATGATACAATAACGGCAAAAGCTCTCGACGACCGATTCGGCTGTCTTGTGCTTATTGAACTTATAAAGAGCGAGCTTGAATATGATATGGAATTTGTATTTGCCGTGCAGGAGGAAGTGGGTCTCAGAGGTGCAAAAACTGCGGCTTATACGGTTGACCCCGAGTTTGCACTTGTGATAGAAACCACCACGGCCGCAGATATACCTGAAGTAGACGAGCACAGACAGGTTTGCAACCTTTTGGGCGGCGCAGCCATATCATTTATGGACAGGCGTACAATTTACGATAAGGATATGATTGACCTTGCATTTTCCTGCGGAGAGAAACAAGGTGTCAATGTTCAGTATAAGCGTGCTGTTGCGGGAGGAAACGATGCAGGTGTTATCCATTCAAGCAGAGGAGGAGTAAGAACACTTGCAATTTCTCTGCCTTGCAGATATCTCCATTCTCCGAGTACGGTAGTAAATAAGCGTGACTGCGAGGATATGCTCACGCTTGTTAAAACCGTGTCACAAAAAATTGCGGGCGGAGTTTTATGCAAAAAGGAGAATTGCTGCAAATGATAATATCTGCAAATCAAGTGAATGATTTTAAGACATCAGTAGAAAAAATATCCGATAACGACCCGTTTGCCTGCAGAATAATTTCTCTTTACAACAGCTATCAGCCGGATCTTGCGTTTGTGGATTACTGGTTAATATCAAACGTGGACGGAGTGTGTACAGGTGCAGCTGCCCGCAGCGGAACAAACTTTGTTTTGTTTATCACCGATGGCTGCGATTTGGAGGAGATTTCATCGTTTATGAGGGTTGCGGGCGCATCAAGTATTTTGTGCAGCGGCAAGTACAATCTTGACTTATTCGGATACAAAAAAACTACGGGTGCAGTGCTTGTAAGAAACACCCCGTTTGAGTTTGAAAGTGACGGCCTGAATATAGTCGAGCCCGACATAAAAGACGCTTACGACCTTATTGTACGGTGTGCTGACGATAATTTTAGGCCTCCGCTTTTTGAGGATTTTTATGTAGATGTCAATCACAAGCTTCGCCATAAGACAATGAGAATGTACGCAATAAGCTGCAACGGAAATCTCGCAGCTGTGGCAATGACTGTTGCCGAATGCGGCGACGGAGCGGTGCTCGGTGCGGTGTCGTGTGACCCTGATTACAGAAAGCAAGGATACGGCTCAGGCATTGTAAAGTACATATCCAACAGACTTATAGAGGAGAACAAAGCGGTTTTTCTGCACCGTGCTAAAAACGCAAATGCGGCGTTTTACGACAATCTCGGCTTTAAACAGTCGGACGAATGGTGCGAATACATTTTTGAAAGGTGATATTTTGAGTTTTTTTGATATTGATAAAAAAATTTTGGATGCGTCTGAAAAGGCGATGGAATTGTGCAGACAGAAGCTTGCTGAAATTGACGATATTCAGGAATATAACCAGCAAAAGATGATAAAGGCTTTTCAGCAGGCTTCGGTAAGAGAAAGTTATTTCAGCGGCTCGACAGGATACGGTTATGATGACGCGGGAAGAGATGCACTTGACCGTGTTTATGCGTATGTTTTTGATGCGGAAGATGCCCTTGTAAGACATAATTTTGTAAGCGGTACGCACGCACTTACCGTCGCACTCTTCGGAATGTTAAGACCTGGAGATACGATGCTATCGGTAACGGGAATGCCGTATGATACAATACGCAGTGCAATCGGTATTGAGGGTGATTATCCCGGTTCTCTTAAAGATTTTAATATTGAGTTTAAGATGACCGAGCTTAATTCAGACGGAACAGTCGATTATGAGGCGGTAGAAAAATCAATATGCAAAGAAAAGCCGAAAATGGTTTACATACAGCGTTCAAGAGGATACAGCATCAGACCTTCGCTTACTTACAGAGAAATCAAAAAAATTTGTGATATAAGCAAAAGAGTTTCCCCCGATTCAATTATCATGCTTGATAATTGTTACGGGGAGTTTGTCGAAAAGGTTGAACCCCTTTCAGTCGGAGTGGACATTATGGCGGGTTCGCTTATTAAAAATCCAGGTGGTGGAATCGCACCGACGGGAGGCTACATTGCCGGAAAAAAAGAGCTTGTTGAAATTTGCGCTTACAGGCTTACAACGCCCGGAACGGGAAAGGAGATAGGTGCAACCCTCAATGCAAGCAGAGAGCTGTTTATGGGGGCGTATCATGCCCCCCATGTGACAGGCGAGGCACTCAAGACGGCGGTTTTTGCGTCTGCACTTTTTGAAATTCTCGGATATGACACAACACCCAAATATAATGAGCAAAGGGGAGATATAATCCAGCTCATTATGCTCGGAAACGAAGAAAGCCTCATAAGTTTTTGTCAGGGAATACAAAGCGGTTCGGCTGTTGACAGCTTTGTAAAACCGTATCCGTCTGATATGCCGGGTTATGAAAGCAAGGTTATTATGGCGGCAGGTGCGTTTACACTCGGCTCGTCAATCGAGCTGTCGGCTGATGCTCCGCTCAGAGAGCCTTATGCTGTTTGGATGCAGGGCGGACTCAACTTCCACGGCGGAAAACTCGGCGTAATGCTTGCCGCAAACAAAATTTTAAAGGATAAAGAACAGTCATTATAAATCGTATTAACAGTAGGTGAGAGTATGAAAATTAAATTTACAAGCGTTGCTCTTTCGTTTTTACTCTTATTCTGTTTTGTTTTTTCGGCTAATGCGGCGGAAAATACAAATTCAAGTCCCGAATTTATACGGGGAGTTGATATTTCCTCGTATATTTCTCTTAAAAACAGCGGCGTAAGTTTTCGCGACTACAAGGGAAATATTCTTGATGACGACGGTTTTTTTGATTTTCTTAAAAGCTGCTGTATAAATTATGTTCGCCTAAGAATTTGGAACGATCCGTATGATGAAAACGGCAACGGATACGGCGGAGGAAACTGCGACATAGATACTGCCTGCAAAATCGGAAAGCTTGCTTCAAAGCACGGAATGAAAATACTCGCTGATTTTCATTTGTCTGATTTTTGGGCTGACCCGTCAAAACAGCAAGCCCCCAAGGCGTGGGAAAACTTTTCTTTGGCTCAAAAGCAGGATGCAGTTTATGAGTATATCTATTCAAGCCTTAATACGCTCAAAAATAACGGTGTAAATCTCGGAATGGTTCAGGTCGGCAACGAGATAAACAACGGTATGTGCGGCGAAACGGATTATTCCAATGTCTGTTTGCTCCTTAAAAGCGGATTTGACGCTGTTAATGCCGTTGACAGCAAAATATTAAGAGCGGTTCATTATACGGATCCTCAGAAAAATCATTTTGATTGGTTTGCCGATATACTCAAAGAAAACAATGTTGATTACGATGTTTTTTCAACTTCTTATTATTCCTACTGGCACGGTTCAACCGAAAATTTAACGGCAGAACTGAAAAAAATTTCTGATAAATACGATAAATATGTTATGTGTGCCGAAACCGCATATCCTTTTACCTCTGAGGACAGCGATTTTTCGTCTAATACCGTAATCGGAAATGAAAGCGACTTAAAATATCCTGTAAACGTCTATGGACAGGCAAAAGCCTTAGAGGACGTATTTAACGCCGTAAAATCGACAGGAAGCAGGGGAATCGGCGTTTTTTATTGGGAACCAGCGTGGATTACCGTCGGCACAAATTCATATCAGGAAAACTATGAGTTGTGGGAAAAATACGGCTCAGGCTGGGCGTCAAGCTTTTCGGGAGAGTACAGTGAGGACGGCGCCAAATGGTACGGCGGTTCTTCGTGGGACAATCAGGCTTTGTTTGACAAAAACGGTAATCCCCTCGAATCGCTCAAAGTCTTTTCAAAATTTGCGGACAATTCCTTAAAGGGAGACGTAAATTTTGACGGTATTCTCAATATAAAAGATGCAACTCAAATTCAAAAGGCAATTGTTAAATTAGTAACTTTTTCCGAAGAACAAATTAAAATTGCCGATCTCAACAATGACGGAACTGTTTCCGTTGCAGACGCAACACTTATTCAAAAGAAAATAGTAAAAATAATATGATTTTATACAAGAAAAAACGCTTGGCATAATGCTAAGCGTTTTTTTACTTTCTCAATTTTTTAAAAAAGTCTTTAATAAGTGCGGTACATTCATCTGTCATAATACCGCCCGTACATTCGGGTTTAAAGCCGAACGGCATTTCAAACAGATTTGTTATAGTGCCGCATGAGCCGTTTTTAAAGTCGTATGCGCCGAAATACACTTTCGGTATGTGGGCGTTGATTATTGCTCCCGCGCACATCGGACATGGCTCAAGCGTTACATACAGCTCGCAGTTCCACAGCCGCCAGCCGCCCAAAGCCTTGCACGCTTTGTCTATTGCGTCAATCTCTGCGTGAAGCAGGGCGTTTTTTTCTTTTTCTCGTCTGTTTCTGCCTATCGATATAATCTCGTTATTCCGTACTATTACAGCTCCGACAGGCACTTCACCGTCGTTATATGCTTCTTTTGCGGCTTTATACGCCTCAAGCATAAATTTGTTTACATTATCCATATGAATTTTGTATTTGCTATTGATTCAAGCAATAAAATTGATATTGCCAGTATTATGCCGACATTTATAAAAAATTCTTTCATTTTATCTTTTAGCGTAAGCATACCGCATGATTGATAAAAATCAGCCGAATACGAAGAATCCGATACCTTAAAAAATTTTCTGTCTTTTTTTATAAGATACATAAATCCGATTATACCGATTATAAAAAACAAAGCCGTAATTAATTCGTAAATTACGTAAAAAGTTTTTTCTGATATTAAGTCTGATGATAAGAATATCTGTGAGATAACCGCAAAAAGATTATTGCAAAAATGAATCAGAATACAGGGGATAAGGGAATTTGTTTTGCAGTAAACGAATGCAAGGACCAGTCCGACAATGAATGCAAAAGGTGTCTGTGTAATATTTCTGTGCATAAGACCGAATAACACAGCAGAGGATATTATCGCAAAGGCATCTCCGTATTTTCTCAGGACTCCCACAATTATGCCCCTGAACACAAACTCTTCAATAAAAGCAGGCACCAAAGCGCTGGAGATTATCATTAAAATTACCTGACCGAGCGTTTGAGGATTCAACTCGCTGCTTATATTATTTTCAATTCCCCAAAAGTAGGCATTTGAAATAAAAAACGACGCAGCCGTGTTTGCTGTCATACATACTGCCAATCCGACAAATAAAACTGCCGCAGTCGTTTTTATGGGCGTTTTATCAGCTTTAATGATGTCGTTCAAATTGTTCTTTGATAAAAGAAAGTAGAACATTCCGGGGACAAATCCGATCAAAACCGATGTAAAAATGTTAAAGTACAGAAGATAATCAAGACTTATTGATTCTTTGCCGGTAATATACATAAAAGCATAAAGGGCTAAAGATGCCACCACCATAAAGCAGTAGTATATAAAAATCAAAAATCCTATGCCGCTTGAAGTTTTGTTAACCAATCTTTTTTGAGATCTTTTTATATATTCCTCTCTGCTAAGGACAGGAACAAAATTTTGAGTCATAATTCATCACTTCCGTAACACATTTTAACATACAAGACAATATAATTCAAGAAAAAGATGATGCTCAGCACAATTTAATATACATTTAAGGAATAAATATAAAAGCCCGAAAGACCCGGGCTTTTAAAAATAAGGTATTTGATTATTTGATACGGATTTTTTCTCGCTTTTTAAGTCCGAAAATTCCTCCAACCCCTCCGAATATAACTAAAAGAATAAATCTAACAAGTGTAAGAACCGTCAAAGCCTCATCGCTTTTAGCCATTCCCATTGCAGTAATAATAAGAAAAATGATAAATCCCGTAATTATTCCTACAACCAGACCGGCAGACTTTGTAATTTTGCTCGTTACAAATCCGCCGAAAAATGTGCCGCATGAAAGAATTCCTACGCCGATGTAATTGGTTATTTCGGCAGGCAAAAGTCCTCCCGCCATAATAATTGCTGCAAACACACACATTAGAATAACTGTAACAAGCATTCCGCACACACTTCCGAAAACAACGGCTTTAACCAGCAATTTTTTATCTGACAAAAAAACACCCCCGAATATAATCTGTTAAATTATATTCGGGGAAAACAAATTTAATTCAATTTTCAGGAATAATAATTATTCCTTGTTTTCTTTTTTCGCGTCTTCGTCGTCGGATTTTTTTCTGCCGAAAAAGCTTTTCTTTTCAGTTGTTTTTTCAGCAGGAACATCTTTTACCGTGTCAACCGTTGAAATACACCATTTTTTAAATTTTAACTTAACTCTGTCAGAGCCTGTTTCAATGATAATAGCGTCTTCGTCGTCCTTAATTGCAACAACTCTGCCAACGATGCCTCCGATAGTAGTAATTTCATCGCCTATCTCAAGTGAGTTTCTCATCTGAGCCTCTTCTTTTTTCTTCTTTGAATTAGGCCTGATCAGGAAGAAGTAAAGAGCAGCAAAAATTGCAACATAAAAAACTATTATACCGATATTCATAAATGATCCGTTCGATGATTGTTCAGCAAGAATTGGTAAAAAGTTTGTCATAATATTCATTCCTTTCATACAATGTATTGATTATATCAGTTTTATTACATGGTTTCAAGTTTTTTTAAAGAATTTTTAAAATTAAATTCTCACGCCCAAAATAGTTCTGTACTTTTCATAAAACTCCGTAAAAGTACCGTTATCAAGATTTTTTCTTATAATTTCCGTGAGATTGTTGTAAAAATACAGATTGTGAAGAACCGCAAGCCGCATACCGAGCATTTCTCCGCTTTTCAGCAGATGCCTTATATATGCTCTTGAAAAGTTTTTGCACACAGGGCAGTCGCACTCCGTATCAATAGGATTTTCGTCAAGCTCATACTTTGCGTTGTTAAGGTTGCGAATACCCTCCCATGTAAACACCTGACCGTGCCTTGCGTTTCTGCTGGGCATTACGCAGTCAAACAGGTCCACACCTCTTGCTACGCTTTCCAGAATATTTACAGGAGTGCCCACCCCCATAAGGTATCTGATTTTTTCTTTCGGTGCAAACGGTTCGACCGTTTCGATTATCTCATACATAACTTCTGCAGGCTCGCCCACAGCAAGTCCGCCTATTGCGTAGCCGTCAAGGTTAAGCTCTGCAATTTCTTTCATATGCTCAACCCTTAAATCTTTAAATGTGCCTCCCTGATTTATTGCAAAGAGCATCTGCTTTTTATTTATTGTGCTGTCAAGCCCGTTAAGCCGGTTCATCTCCGCAATGCATCTTTTAAGCCATCTTGTAGTTCTTTGAACGCTGTTCTTAGTGTAGTCGAAAGGGGAGGGGTTCTCAACACATTCATCAAAAGCCATAGCAATAGTCGATCCGAGGTTTGACTGTATCCTCATACTCTCTTCGGGACCCATAAATATTTTTCTTCCGTCTATGTGAGAATTAAAATATACGCCTTCTTCCTTAATGTTTCTGCGTTTTGCAAGTGAAAAAACCTGAAATCCGCCGCTGTCAGTAAGAATAGGACCGTCCCATCTTGTAAATTTATGAAGACCGCCTAGCTGTTTTACTTTGTCGTCGCCGGGTCTTAAATGCAGGTGATAAGTGTTGCAAAGCTGAACCTGACACTTAATTTCCTTTAAATCAAGCGCCGATACAGCGCCTTTTATTGCTCCGCAGGTCGCAACATTCATAAAGGCAGGAGTCTGGACAGTTCCGTGTACGGTTTTAAATTCACCTCTGCGGGCATTGCCCTCTTTTTTTATAAGATTATACATATTTCCTCCTAATAAATAAACATTGCGTCGCCGAACGAGAAAAATCTGTATTTTTCATTAACTGCAGTTTTATATGTGTTCATAATATTGTCATAACCTGCAAAGGCGGATACAAGCATAATAAGCGTGCTTTCAGGCAGATGAAAGTTTGTAATAAGACCGTCAAGCACCTTAAATTTATATCCCGGATAAATAAAAATATCCGTAAATCCGTCGCACGGCTTGATTTCACCGTAAAGCGTTGCCACACTCTCAAGCGTTCTGCAAGATGTAGTGCCCACAGCGATAACTCTTTTACCGTTTTTCTTAGCTTCGTTTATAAGTCTTGCACTTTCCTCTGAAATTTCATAGTGCTCGCTGTGCATTTTGTGCTTTGTTACATCGTCAACTTTTACGGGACGAAATGTTCCGAGCCCTACATGTAAAGTTACATACGCAATGCCTACGCCCTTGCTCTTGATTTTTTCCATAAGCTCCTTAGTAAAATGCAGGCCTGCCGTGGGCGCGGCGGCGGAACCTAATTCATGACTGTATACCGTTTGGTACCGCTCCTTATCCTTTGGTTCTTCCGTTATGTAAGGAGGCAGGGGCATTTGACCTATTTTGTCAAGGGTTGCAAAAAAATTATCCTCACACTCAAAGTCAACAACTCTGTTGCCGTCGTCTTTTACCTGTACAACTGTCGCTCTCAATATGCCTTCGCCGAATGTGAATTTTGTCCCTTCTCTGGCTTTTTTCCCCGGTTTGCAAAGCGTTTCCCATCTGTTTGTGCCGACTTGTTTTAAGAGCAAAAATTCTACTCTTGCACCGGTGTTTTCTTTGATTCCGAATATTCTTGCAGGAAGTACTCTTGAATCGTTACAAACAAGCAGATCTCCCGGGTTTAAGTAATCAATAATATCATAAAAATGCTTGTGTTCAATTTGACCGTTTTCCTTGTTTAAAACAAGAAGTCTTGAGCTGTCTCTCGGTTCAGCGGGGGTTTGAGCAATAAGCTCTTTGGGCAATTCGTAGTAAAAGTCACTTGTTTTCATTATGTCCTCACTTATTCAAAAATTATTAAAATCATATAGGTAAAATAATTGACAACACCTGAGTAAAATGGTATATTATAATTTAATAATGGGTGGTGGGCTGTTCGTTTGTTGCGGCGTTTTACACGCTGTTTCTATAATATAATATTTAATCGAATAAGGCAACTGCTTTTTGAAAATTTGTTTAATCCGGAGGAATTATTGTGAAAAAGTACAAAGTTGGTATTATCGGAGCTACGGGTATGGTTGGTCAGCGTTTTGCTCTTCTGCTTGAAAATCATCCGTGGTTTGAGGTAACTGCACTTGCAGCAAGCGCAAGAAGTGCCGGCAAGAAGTACAGCGAAACCGTAGAGGGCAGATGGCATATGACGCAGGATCTTCCCGAAAAATACAAAGATATGGTTATTATGGACGCTGACAATGTTGAGGAAGTTGCGTCAAAGGTTGACTTTTGTTTTTGTGCCGTAAATATGAAAAAGGACGAGATCAAGGCGCTTGAGGAAAAGTACGCGAAGGCTGAATGTCCGATCGTTTCAAATAACTCTGCTCACCGTTTTACGGAAGATGTACCTATGGTAATTCCCGAGATTAACGCAGATCACATAAAAATTATTGATGCTCAGAGAAAAAGACTCGGAACAAAAAGAGGTTTTGTTGCGGTTAAATCAAACTGCTCGCTCCAGAGCTATGTGCCCGCAATTCACCCCTTAAAGGAACTTGGTGTTGACAAGGTTCTCGCTTGTACTTATCAGGCAATTTCGGGCGCAGGAAAAACATTTAAAACATGGCCTGAAATGGTTGACAACCTTATTCCGTATATTGGAGGGGAAGAAGAAAAATCCGAAAAAGAGCCTCTCAAAATCTGGGGTCACATTGAGGGCGGCAAGATTGTAAATACCGATGATATTTCGATTACTTCCCAGTGCCTTCGTGTTCCCGTTTCTGACGGACACACAGCCGCAGTATTTATGTCATTTAAAGACGGCGTTAAAAAACCGTCTGTTGATGAAATAATTAAAATTTGGGAAAATTACAAGGGCAGAGCTCAGGAACTTGAGCTTCCGAGTGCACCTAAACAGTTTTTGCATTATTTTACAGAGCCTGACCGTCCGCAGATAAAGTCTGAGAGAAATCTTGAAAACGGTATGGCAATATCTGTCGGCAGACTCAGAGAAGATACACAGTATGATTATAAATTTGTATGTATGTCTCACAACACACTTAGAGGCGCAGCGGGCGGAGCGGTTTTGCTTGCAGAGCTTTTGTGTGCTGAGGGATACATGGATTAATTACGGAGGTAAATTATGGCTAACCCTATTTTCACAGGTTCCGGCGTTGCAATTATAACGCCGATGAAGTCAGACGGAAGCGTAAATTACGAAGTTCTTGAGCAGCTTCTTGAGTTTCATGTACAAAACGGCACCGACGCAATTATAGCTTGCGGTACAACGGGTGAGGCTGCTACACTTTCGGAAAAAGAGCATTGTGATGTTTTGTCTTTTGTAGCTGAAAAAATAAACGGAAGAATTCCTGTTATAGCGGGTACAGGCAGCAACGATACCGCTACTGCGGTTATGCTTTCAAAGGCTGCTCAGAAAACAGGAGCTGACGCTCTTTTGTGTGTTACTCCTTACTATAACAAGACATCTCAGGCAGGCCTTGTAAAGCACTTTAATGTAATTGCAGACGCAGTTGATTTGCCTGTAATTGTATATAATGTTCCTTCAAGAACGGGATGCAATATTCAGCCTAAGACTTATGTTGAGCTTTGCAAGCATGAAAATATAGTTGCTACCAAGGAAGCAAGCGGCAATATTTCTCAGGTTGCTCTTATTCGCTCGCTTTGCGGAGACAATCTTGATATTTATTCGGGCAACGATGATCAGACCGTACCCTTTATGTCGCTCGGCGCTCTCGGTGTAATTTCTGTATTTGCTAATATCTGCCCTGCCGAAATGCACAAGATTTGTCAGCTCTGCCTTGAGAATAACTTTGCAGAGGCACAGAAACTCAATTTCCACTATCTTGAGCTTATGAACATTTTGTTCAGCGATGTTAACCCGATTCCGATTAAAACAGCAATGAATCTCTACGGTTATGAAGCAGGAGAATGCAGACTGCCTCTTGTTCCCATGAGCGTGTCGGGTTATCATGATTTGAAAGATTGTCTGTCAAAGTATGATTTGCTTGACAAATGTAAAAAATAATATCAAATAAAGATACCGCACGCTTTGTGCGGTATTGCTTTAATAAGGGGAATAATAAAATGGTAAATGTAGGAATTGTAGGATGCAACGGAAAAATGGGTCATTTTGTTGCCGAAGCGGTTTTGCAAAACAACGAAACTAACGCCGCTTTCGGTGTGGATGCTTTTGGCAGCAGTGAATGTCCTTTTTCGGTGTATAAAAACTTCGATGATATAAAGGAAAAAGCCGATGTTTTAATAGATTTTTCAAATCCCGCCGTACTTGACGGAATGCTCGGTTATGCATTAAAAAATTCGGTGCCGTGTGTTATATGCACAACAGGATTTTCTGCTGAACAGGTTGAGAAGATTAAACAAGCGTCAGAAAAAATCGCCGTGTTCTATTCGGGCAATATGTCGCTCGGAATAAATTTGATTATTGAGCTGTCAAAAGAGGCCGCAAAAGTTTTAGGCAAAGGCTTTGACATAGAAATTATTGAAAAGCATCATAATCTCAAAGTTGACGCACCGAGCGGAACAGCTCTTATGATTGCCGACGGCATTTCCGAGGTGCTTGATGAAGAACCTCAGTACGTATATGAAAGACACTCATACCGGAAAAAGCGTTCTGAAAATGAAATAGGAATACATTCCGTAAGAGGCGGTACTATCGTAGGTGAGCATGAGGTTATATTTGCCGGTCACGACGAGGTGGTCACAATTTCGCATCAGGCTCAGTCGAAAGAGGTTTTTGCAGTTGGTTCTGTTAATGCCGCGGTATTTCTTGCAAAACAGAAGTCCGGAATGTACAATATGGGCAATCTGCTCAATGATAAAATAGGATAATTTCAGTTAAAGGCACTTAACCTTTTGGTTTTGTGCCTTTTTTATTTAAGCTCGTACTATAATGAGTGCCAATTTTCCGTTGCTTTCATAGTATGTAATAAAAAACATTATTTGTGTTTTATTTTAGATAAAGAAAAGGTGAAAACAATGGAAAATAATTTAATACTGTTCAATTCGGTTACAACCGCAATGAGAGCAAGAGAAATATTAAAAAAATACGGTGTATTCGGAAAAATTGTAAGAACACCGATTGGTATAAATAAAAAATCCTGCGGATACAGCCTGTATGTGAATAAAAATTTTGCAAGGGCATTGCAAATACTGTCTGAAAACAGTATCGGATATATCGGAACAGCTTCCGTTGGTGTCATATGATATATTTTGATAACGGAGCAACCACATTTCCAAAGCCCGCCTCGGTAATACACGCAGTAAACAGGGCGCTGAGATTTTACGGTGCAAATCCGGGCAGAGGAGGACATTCAATGTCTCTTAAAGCTTCGGAAATTGTATATGAGTGCCGTGAAAATGCTTCCAAGCTATTCGGAGCCGAGTCTGCTGACAAAATAATATTTACGTATAACTGTACTACTGCTCTAAATTTTGTTATAAAAGGTATCCTAAAAAGAGGAGATCACGCCGTTATATCTTCACTTGAGCATAATGCAGTTGTTAGGCCTCTTGAAAAATTAAAGGCTCAGGGTGTTGAATATTCAATTGCCGATTACTCATTTGATGACGATGAAACAATAAATAACTTCAGAAAGGCGATAAGACCCAATACAAAGCTTGTAATTTGTACCCATGCTTCAAATGTGTTTGGCGTGCGCTTCCCGGTTGAGAGGATAGCGGCTCTTTGTAAAATTCACGGTGTCTTATTTTGTCTTGACGCCGCTCAGTCGGCCGGCGTAGTTGCGGTGTCTCTTAAAGAAAGCGGAATTGATTTTCTTTGTACGGCAGGACACAAGGGGCTTTACGGACCGATGGGCACGGGTATACTTGCAATAAATACGGAATATTTGCCTGATGATATTATACAGGGAGGCACGGGAAGTTTTTCACAGGAGCTTAATCAACCGATAATTCTGCCCGACAGATACGAGAGCGGAACACCGAATCTCCCCGGAATTGCGGGTCTTAACGAGGGTATAAAATTTGTTTTAAAAAGAGGAGAAAGCGCAATTGAAAGGCATGAAAAACACCTTGCAAACCTGCTCTATAAGGGGCTAAGCGAAATTGATGACGTAAAAGTATATGTTGATATGCACGCTAACCCCAAAACTCTGCCTGTTATATCATTTAATGTATACGGGCTTGAAAGTGAAGAAACCGCAAGAATTCTTGACAGAGATTTCGGTATTTCCGTAAGAGCAGGTCTGCATTGCGCTCCCTTAGCGCATAGGTTTTTCGGAACCGAAGAAAAAGGAACGGTAAGAGCGGTTTTGTCGGTTTTTTCAGATTATCGTCAGGTGGATTACTTTGTGTCGGCGGTAAATAAAATTTGCAAATATAAAAGAGCTAAAAAAGGTTGCAATTAATAATAAATCTGTGTTAGAATATATTTGTGTATTAAGTCCGGCGTTTATCTTGCCGATTTTATAAGATAAACGCCTGATTTACATTAGACTTCCGGGGAGGAAAATCAATGGTAATACTAAATGATATAATTTCCGTTATCAAAACAATTCAGATTCGTGATATTGTTGATATTTTAGCTATTGCCGTTTTGATTTTCGGGCTTTTTAAACTTGTACGTGAAACAAGGGCTGTTCAGCTTATCAAGGGTATTTTGCTTTTACTTGTCGTGTATTTTATATCCTCTCTTTTCGGACTGGGCATGCTGTCGTCTTTGTTAAGAATTTTCTTTGAGGCATCCGTAGTAATTATTGTGGTTATTTTTCAGCCGGAGCTTCGTAAAGCGCTCGAGCAGATGGGAAGAAATAATACATATAAAAAATATTTTAAACTGTTGTCAAAGCATAGAAAAAGTGACGAGTGGATAAAAGCGGTTAAAAAGTCCATCGTGGATGCCGCAGATACTTCTGTTTTGTTTTCTCGTTCAAAAACAGGAGCACTCCTTGTTTTTGAGAGGGAGATAATGCTTTCCGATATTGCGTCGACAGGTACGATAATTGACGCTGAAACTTCGGTTGCACTTTTCGGAAATATTTTCTTTAATAAAGCGCCGTTGCATGACGGCGCAAGCATCATACGTGACGGAAAGCTTTATGCGGCCGGATGTATTTTGCCTCTGACAGATAATAAGAATGTTGACATAAATCTCGGAACAAGGCACAGAGCGGCACTCGGAATAAGTGAGCAAAGTGATGCTGTTGTGCTTGTTGTCAGTGAAGAAACAGGTGTTATTTCAATAGCTGTCAGCGGTGTTTTGCTCCGTGATTTTACAAGGGATGCACTGATAGACAAGCTTGAGTCTTTTTTACTTGCGGATTATATTGACGATCCAGATGACAAGAAAGCGAAGAAAAAAGGGAGGAGCGAAGAGTGAAAATGAAAAAATCCCCCCACACCCTTATGAAAAACAATAAATTTGTTTTTGCACTTGCTTTGCTTATTTCTTTGTCTGTCTGGATTTACTCGAGTCTCGGGACAAACAGCGACACAAATGTAACCGTAAGCGATATACCTATTCAAATTGAGCTTTCTGATGAAGCACGAAACAGCGGGCTTCAGATCTTCTCGGGAAATGAGCAAACAGCTTCTATAACCGTAACCGGAAGCAGATCTGTTTTGGGTTCTATAAATCAGTCCGACATAACGGTAACCGCTGCGGCAAATTCAATAAATTCTTCAGGCAGCTATGACTTGAATGTTTCGGCTTCTAAGACTAATCCTACCGCTAACTTTCAAATAACATCCGCTGTCGTACCGTCTCAGATACGAGTAGTGGTTGACTATTTTAGGGAAAGCACATATAAAATACTTGATAACCATATTGTGTATAAAGTTGCAGACGGTTATTATGGTTTTACTTCTCTTTCATCAAAGTCAGTTGTTATTTCGGGGCCTCAGACTGAAATTTCAAAGATTGACAAGGTATATGCCGTTGCAGAGATAAACGGCACTCTAAAGGATACATATGAAACCGAAGCGAAAATCGTATTGTATGACAAAAACGATAATCAACTGTCAACAGAACTTTTGACAATGGATGTTGATACGGTTAAGGCAACCGTTACAGTGCTTCCTGAAAAGACGGTTAAGGTTAACCCAACATACGAGAATAAGCCGTCCGGCCTGAAGATTACTGATGATATGATAAAAATTGAACCCTCATCCATTTTACTTGCCGGACCTTCTGAGATACTTGACAGGACTGATTCCGTAAACCTTGAGAGTATTGATTTTTCAACCTTAAAAGCTGAGAAAAAGACGTTTGCTTCGTTAGGAATCAATATACCTTCCGACTGTAAGAACTTGAGCAATTCTACGTCTGCAAAAGTTGTAATTGATTTAAGCTCAATGTCAAGTAAAACGTTTAAAGTAAGTAAATTTACCGTTGAAGGATTATCTTCTGATTATGAAGCTGAAGTAACTCAAAACAGTATCACGGTGACGGTGGTCGGACCGAAATCTCAAATTGATGAGTTGTCAGCATCCGATATTACGGCCGCCATAGATACATCAAACTCAAAGGGCACGACGGGATCTGTTCAGATGCCGGTTGAGTTTAAACTGAACGGAGCAAACAGCTGTTGGGTTTACGGAAATTACAAGGCAAATCTGACAATAAATGAAAAGTAATGAAAAAGCAGGCGTTTAGCCTGCTTTTTTAATAAATACGCTTGAATGTTTTTAGATATATTTACTTTATATCCGTAAATATAACCAATAATTTTATGATTGCGTTGTACAACATTAACTATAATATTTTGCGCTATTGTTAAAATAAGTGAAATATGCTATTATTATAGCGATATATTTTCAAGGAAAGGAAGAGAAAAAATGAAAAAATATCGCAAGATAACAAGCTTGATTCTTGTTATCACAATGGTAGCATCCGTGTTTTCCGTAACGGCATTTACTGCTTCTGCGGCATCGTCCGGTTCTGGCGTGTATTTTGATAATTCAAAATATAACTGGGAAAATGTATATGTCTATGCTTACGGAACAAAGAACAATGCAGAATGGCCCGGTGAATTGATGGATAAAGATGAAAGCGGTCTTTATACAAAAGAATTTCCGTCAACCTACAAGTCCGAACGCATTATTTTTAATAACGGACTTGAAGAGGACGCCGGGAAAGAACAGTATCCCACAGGCGCAGGACTTACGCTAAACAGCGGTGAATGTAAGCTGCTCACTTCTGACTTGAATTGGGTTGATTACGGAAAGCCGGATGACCATGGTTACGGCTTTTCTTATGTTCCTTCCGGAACAGCTTTTTCAAGCGATGTGATGAGTGTAAAACTCGGACTTAAAAACGCTGTAAGCGGATTTTATTCCTTGGACGGCGCAGAGAAAGTTGCTTTTTCAAATAATCAGACAATATCTGTCGGTGAAGGAAAAATCGGCAACTCTGAAATTACACTCGATTTGTATGCCGTAGGGGCTGACGGTGTGGAAACTACTCAAAGCTATACATATAAAAAGACGTTTACACCGTCAAAAACAACTTTTTCCGCCGATTCAGACGGCCATACTACCGATGCAGAGGGAGGATATTATTCTACAAATCCCGACCTCTCCCTCGGAAAGAATAAGACAATAACAATCGACGGAGATGTAAGCGACTGGGACAGTTCAATGATAATTGCCCAGGGCGTTGCCAACGACGACCCCAGAGTGTATATGCCATCGTCAATGCACGAACAGCCTTGGGATGCTTACGCTCTGTATGCCGCATGGGATGATGACAATTTGTATTTTATGTGGGAAATGACAAATACAACATATATTGTGTCCCCTGAGGATAACTTTGCGGCGTCAAACGAGGCAAGACCGTGGAGAAACAGTATTCCTATGTATCTTGCGCTTTCGATTGATCCCGACAAGCAGGCAACGGGCAAGGCGTTCGGAACAAATAAAGACGGTTCAACATACACAAACCCGTTTGTATGGGGTTGTGACGGCGGAGTTGCAAAGGACGGCGGTACATCCTTTACTACCCATGTTGATACGCTGATAGCAATGGATTCAAATAACTCAAACGGAGGCGCTTCGATTTTTAAAGCCGATACGCTTGATACCGACGGAACATATATGTTTAACTATGACACAAGAGTGCCCATCGGCGTACGATCGTTCCAGGCTCAGGATAATCAGAACGGCTTTAAAATTAAATATGCAAACGGAACTGCAAGCGATGCCATTTACGGAATCAACAGCCCCAAGGGTTCTCGCGTGCTGGGCGACAACACAGATATGAATTCTAACTGGGTTGACTTCTTCGATTTAGGATATAAAGAAGAATACGGATATATTTATGAGATAGCTGTGCCATATGCTACTCTTGGAATTGATAAAGAGTATGTGGAGCAAAACGGATTAGGTGCTATGCTTATCCTCACTTACGGAACATCGGGTATGGATACACTCCCTCATGATCCGTCAATGCTTGATAACGCGGACGCAGAGTACAGTTACGATCCGTCAACAACACACGAAAAAGAGGATGTTGACAACATTACGGTGCCTCTTGCAAGAGTAGGTGCATTGCTTGATGATACGGTTATAAATTACGCTCCTATGGAAGTAAATTTCGGTGCGGACTTAAATTCCGGACAGAGCGCAGGTACGGCTATTAACCTTACCGCAAAAACCTATAATTCAAACGGTACGCTTAATTATGAGTTTTTTGTAAACGGAAGTAGCGTTCAGTCATCTTCGTCCGATACCTTTAAATGGATTCCCAAAGAAGAAGGAATCTATACTCTTTCAGTAACAGTTACTGATGTTGATGGCACGAAGGTTGAAAAGAGTATTTTGTACAATATCGGCGCAACAAACGAATCATATCAAATCGGGGATGTAAATCTTGACGGTACTATAAATATTGCAGATGCGACTTTAATTCAGAAGTACCTTGTTAGCTTAGATCAGCTAAATCAAACTCAGCTTGATCTTGCAGATACCGACAATGACGGCGATATTTCAATTGCCGACGCAACAAATATTCAGAAGATGCTTGTAAATCTTTAAATGATATTGTGACAGTTCTACGTACTGATAATCAAAACAAGCGGCAGTTTTGCCGCTTGTTTTCTTTTAATGTGTATTACACAAGAAAAAGAGCATATTTGACTATATAAATCAAATATGCTCTTTATTATATTTTAAAATGCTTTTACTATGCTGAGATTTAATATAAATCAGTCGTCATATTCGGAATCGTACTCAATTACTTTTCCCGTTACAGCGTTAATCTTATACTCATACTCCATACGGTTGTGGTAGAATTCAACTTCATATACCTTGATACCGTCGTCGCTTTCAAGCTTCGCTTTTGAGAAAGAAACACTGGATGCGGAAAGCCCTGCATGATTAAGTGCTATTGATTTTGCTTTATCAATGCCTATATAGCCTGAGCTGCTGCTTGAACTTGAGCTG
>CALYBP010000023.1 GCA_944415425.1 uncultured Ruminococcus sp.
TGGTGCGAGTGACGGGACTTGAACCCGTACGTCAAAGACACACGCCCCTCAAACGTGCCTGTCTGCCTATTCCAGCACACTCGCAAATTTTATTTTGTTTTCTCAACTCAACGAGTGCTATTATAGCATAGCATTTTTAAGTTGTCAATACCTATTTTTAAAAAATATGTCTTCATTTTACAGTGGTTTTATTATTTATTTTAATAAAGTCTTTATAATATAAATAAATTGTGTTATAATTATTGGGAATGTTTTAGGTGTACTTTTGTAAAAATAAAACCGAAAGAGGTTTGATGTTATGAATGTAATAAACAGAAAAGAAATTTCCAATCAGGTTTTTTTTAACAGCGTAAAAGACAGCCGTTTTAAGACAATGAAGATAAGCGTGAATATCGTCACTCCGCTTTGTGAAAAAACGGCGTCGTTAAATGCTCTTTTAAGCGGAATCCTTACCCGCTCCTGCAAGGCGTACCCCGATTTTACACAGCTCAGCAGAAAGTTAAGCTCGCTTTACGGCGCGGACCTTACAACCTCTGTAAGCAAATTCGGCGACAGGCAGGTCTTAACCCTGTCGGCGACGGGAATTGACGACAGATATGCCCTTGAAAACGAAAGCATTGCACGTGAACTGTCAAATCTTTTGTGCGGGGTAGTTTTTGAACCCTATCTTGTTGACGGTGAGTTTGCGAAAACTGAGGTTGAGCAGGAACGCAGACAGCTTCTTGATGTTATCGACTCGGAATTAAATGACAAAAGAGTTTATGCCTGCGGTCAGCTTATTAAAAATATGTGCAAAAACGAGGCGTTCGGCATAAAACGCTACGGAACCCGTGAGGCAATAAAGTCAGCCGACGCAAAATCTCTTTATAATGAGTGGAAAAATATTTTAAAAACCGCCGTGTTTGAGATTTTTTATATCGGCGACAGCCCGTCAGATAAGGCAAAACAGGTTTTTGAAGACGCATTTTCAAAAATAGACAGAGCGCCCTGCACGCTTGATAACAAAATAATCCGTTCCGCAAGCGGTGTAAACCGTGTGACTGAAGAAATGGAGCTTTCCCAGTCAAAGCTTGTTATCGGCTTCCGTACAGACTGTGCCGTGGGCGATGAAGGCGTTGCCGCAGCACGCCTTATGAGCGCCGTGCTCGGAGGAACGGCAAGCTCAAAGCTTTTCTGCAATGTGCGTGAAAAGCAGAGCCTTTGCTATTACTGCACCTCAAGATACGATATGCAAAAGGGCATACTTTATATTGACAGCGGCGTTGAGGGCGACAATTTGGAAAAAGCCGAAAAGGCAATCCTAAATGAAGTATATGAAATGCAAAACGGCAATATAACCGATTTTGAGATAGACGCCGCAAAAATGGCGGTTGTAAATTCGTTTAATTCCTCAAACGATACGGTAAGCGGCATAAACGCTTGGTATTCGTCACAGCTTTTCAGCGGTGACTTTAAGTCGATTGATGAGATGTCGGCAGAAATAAACGCCGTTACAAAGTCAGATATAATACAGGCGGCAAAAAAGCTTACGCTTGACACCGTATATGTGCTGAAAAATAAGTAAAGGAGTGCCAAAATGGATATTACCGAAATCAAGTCCGAGTTAACGGGCGACAGTTATTACAAAATCAATCATTCATCAGGTCTTGTTATTTATGTATATCCCAAAGAGGGATACAAGTCGGCTTACGCCCTTTTCGGCACGAAGTACGGCAGTATAAATACTGCTTTTTCCGTAGACGGAGGCGAAAAAATCACCGTCCCCGACGGAATCGCTCACTATCTTGAGCACAAGCTTTTTGAGAGCGAGGACGGCGACGCGTTTGAGAGATATGCAAAAACGGGCGCAAACGCAAACGCTTACACAAGCTTTGAGAAAACCTGCTATTTGTTTTCCTGCACGGACAATTTTGAGCAGAGCCTTGAAATACTGCTTGACTTTGTACAGGACCCATATTTTACGGCTCAAACCGTACAAAAGGAGCAGGGAATAATAGGGCAGGAAATCAAAATGTATGACGATTCCCCCGAATGGCGTGTAATGTTCAATATGCTTGAGGGAATGTACAAAAATCACCCCGTAAGAATAGATATTGCGGGAACGGTGGAAAGCATAGCCGAAATTACCGCCGAAAAGCTCTATCAGGTTTACAATGTTTTTTACAATCTAAACAATATGGCGCTCTGCGTATCGGGCAATGTAACGGTTGACGGCGTGCTCAAAATTGCCGACAAAATGCTCAAACCCTGCGAAAAGCACGAAATCACAAATTATTTTGAGGAAGAGCCCTATGAGGTAAACACCGAGTTTGTCGAGCAGACGTTCCCTGTTTCAATGCCGATGTTTAACCTCGGCTTTAAGGAAAGAGCGGATAAAACGCTCGATGAAAAATCTCTTGCCCAAACCGACATACTGCTTTATATGCTCGCTTCCGACACAAGCACGCTGTACCGCAGTCTTATGGACGCCAATTTGATTAACAGCTCGTTTTCTTATGAGCTGTTTGAGGGTCCCGGATACTGCTCCGTTATATTCGGCGGAGAATCGAGAGCTCCCAAGCAGGCTGCTGAAATGATTAAGCAGTATATCAGCAAAGTAAAAAAAGAGGGACTTAAAAAAGAGGATTTTGAAATTGCCAAGAAAGCCGTCTACGGCGATGCAGTTTCATCTCTTAACTCGGTAAGTTCCGTGTCAAACGCCATAATAGATTATCACTTCAACGGAAATAATCTGTTTAACTACATCGACGAAGTTTCAAAGGCAACATTTGACGATGTGTCAAAAAGACTTTCGCAGATGCTTGATGTGTGCAACTGCACCTTGTCCGTTGTAAAAGAACCGCAGGAGTGATGAATATGGAATATAATGTAAGCTTCCCGGGTCTGGGACTTCAATTTACAATAAACTCCGTAGCGCTTACAATAGGCACTTACAAGATTTATTGGTACGGAATCATTATCGCCTGCGGACTGCTTTTGGCGGTTGTGTACGCATGGCGAAGCTCTCCGAGATATAATGTTGATTTCAATAAGCTTGTAAACTGCATACTTGTCGGAATAATAACAGGAATAGTCGGCGCAAGGCTTTATTTTTGCATATTTAAATGGGATTACTATGTGCAAAACCCCGTTGAGATTTTATACATCAACAACGGCGGACTTGCAATCTACGGCGGTATAATCGGCGCTCTCGCGGGCGGCCTTGCGGTGGCGGCCGCTCAGAAAATGAAAATTTTGCCTATTCTCGATATTGCAATGATGGGATTTTTGCTCGGTCAGGGCATAGGCAGATGGGGCAATTTTATGAATCAGGAGGCGTTCGGTACTCAAACCGATCTCCCTTGGGCAATGGTCAGCGAGGGCACTAATATGGTGCCCGTTCATCCCTGTTTTTTGTATGAATCGCTTTGGTGTCTGTTGGGATTTGTTCTGCTTCATTTTTACGGAAAGTACAGACAAAAATATGCGGGTCAGATTTTCTACATGTATCTCGTCTGGTACGGATTTGAACGAATGATAATAGAGGGACTACGCACGGACAGCCTGTATCTTCCGTTTCAGATTTTCGGGGCGGACATCAGGGTTTCTCAGCTTTTGTCGCTTGTGATTTTAATTGCCGGCGTTGTACTTTTAATAATTAACAGAAACAAGGAGGATTCTTTCTATGCAGATTATAGACGGAAAACAAATATCGGCTCAGGTAAAAGAGCAGGTAAAAATTCAAACGCTTGAACTTAAAGAAAAATACGGTATCACCCCGGGACTTGCGGTTGTAATCGTAGGCGACGACCCGGCGTCAAGAGTGTATGTAAACAATAAGAAAAAGGCGTGCGAAGCGGTCGGATTTAAGTCCGAGGAGTACGCACTTGATAAAAACACAACGCAGCAAGAGCTTTTGTCGCTTGTCAAAGAGCTTAACGAAAAACCCGATATCAACGGAATCCTTGTACAGCTTCCGCTCCCCAATCACCTTGACGACAAGGCGGTAATCGAGGCGATAAGCCCCAAAAAGGATGTTGACGCTTTTCACGCCGTAAATGTAGGCAAAATTATGCTCGGCGAATATGATTTTCTTCCCTGCACTCCGTCGGGAGTTATGGAGATGCTTCACTCCTGCTCAATACCCGTCAGCGGAAAAAACTGCGTGGTAATCGGAAGAAGCAATATTGTCGGAAAGCCCATGGCTATGCTTCTGCTTCATGAAAACGGAACGGTAACAATCTGTCACAGCCGCACCCAAAACCTTGCCGAAATTTGCTCACATGCCGATATCCTCGTTGCCGCAGTAGGAAAGCCCAAATTTGTAACAGCGGATATGGTAAAAGAGGGCGCAGTAGTAATTGATGTCGGTATGGACAGAGATGAAAACGGCAAGCTTTGCGGCGATGTTGACTTTGAAAATGTCAAGGAAAAGTGTTCATACATAACTCCCGTTCCGGGAGGAGTAGGTCCCATGACCATAGCAACTCTCATGAAAAATACGCTTAAAGCGGCAAAACTTCAAAACAACATAGATTAATAGTCTGTTTTAAAAGCCGAAAAGCAGATTTTGAACAACTTTTTCGTAATTTAATAATATTTTTAAAAATAAAAAAGGAATATTTTAAATAAAAGCGTAAAAAGCTAATAGGAAAAAGAAAGGAGGGGTTTTGTGGCATTTCCTGAAAGTTTTTTGCAGGAGCTGAAACTGAGAAACGATATAACGGAAGTTGTGTCCTCCTATGTCAATCTCAAACGCAGCGGCAGAAATATGGTTGGACTTTGCCCTTTCCACGGCGAAAAAACTCCTTCCTTTAATGTTTATACCGAAAACGGTTCTTTTTACTGCTTCGGATGCGGAGCTGGCGGCGACGTAATTACATTTATAATGAAGATAGAAAATCTCGATTATGTTGACGCCGTAAAGCATCTTGCTCAGCGTGCGGGACTTGAGCTGCCCGAACATTCCTATGACGACAGTATGAGCAGGCTGCGCACCCGCGTGTATGAGGCAAACCGTGAGGCGGCAAGGTATTATTACTCATCGCTTTATTCGGAAAAGGGCAAAGCGGCTCTCGGCTATCTTCATTCACGAGCCCTTACCGACAGGACAATAAGAAGTTTCGGACTGGGATACGCCGACGGTGACTGGACATCTCTTTGCAAACATCTTCGTTCAAAGGGCTTTAAGGACAGCGAGCTTGTTGCCGCAAACCTTGCGGTCAGGAGGAAAAACGGAAACGGAATATATGACCGCTTTACAGACCGAGTTATGTTTCCTATTATTGACCTCAGGGGCAATGTGATTGCTTTCGGCGGAAGAATAATGACAAATGAAAAGCCGAAGTACCTCAATACCTCGGACACTCCCGTTTTTAAAAAGAGCGCAAATTTATTTTCGCTTAACAAAGCTAAAAATTCAGGCACAAGAACACTTCTTTTGTGCGAGGGATATATGGATGTAATCGCCGTGTGCCAGGCAGGTTTTACAAACGCGGTAGCCACACTCGGAACGGCGCTTACTACCGAACAGGCAATGCTCATTAAGAGATATGCCGATGAGGTCATAATCTGCTACGACGCCGACGAGGCAGGTCAAAAGGCAACCGCAAGGGCGATACCGATCCTTCGCAACGCGGGCCTTTTGATAAGGGTGCTTACGATTCCGAGCGGCAAGGACCCCGATGAGTTTATCCGTTCGCACGGAGACGACGGTCCTGCGGCGTTTAAAGCGGTAATTGAAAAAAGCGGAAACGATATAGAATATCGCCTGCAAAAGCTGAGGGGTTTGAACAATATTGAAACAACCGACGGAAAGCTTGCGTACCTTGAGCAGGCCGCAAAGATTGTCGCAGGCATTTCAAGTCCGATAGAGCGTGATCTGTATTCTTCAAAAATTTGCTCGGAACTCGGTATTGACAAAAACGCCTTTAAACAGCAAATCGCAAGGATCAACAAAAAGCAGTACCGTGAAAACTCAAAAAAAGAAGCCCGAAAAATTCAGGCGGATTTGAGCGGCAGAAACGATAAAATCAATACCGAGCACTACCAGAAGCCGCGAAGCTCCAAGGCCGAAGAGGAACTTGTGGTGTACCTTGTAAACAATCCCGATTCAGCCGAAGAAATTTCTTCCCGTATCTCGCCCGAGCAATTTCAAAATTCGCTTATCAGGCGGTATTATGAGTATTTTCTCGGCAGAATACAAAACGGATATGATCCGCTGACTAATGTTTCTGCGGATTTCAGCCAAAACGAGGTGTCAAAGCTTTATCAGCTTTTGTCACAGTCGGTAAGAGCGGCGTCTACTCATTCGGCTATGATGGAATATATAAATGTAATCAAAGAGGAAAGTCAAAAACTCACAAGCAAGGAAGTCGAGGAGATGTCACCTCAGCAGCTCAGCGATTACCTTGATAAGATAAGGAAAAACAAGCAGTAGAAAGGAAAGTGAATTATGCCTGCACAGGATAAAAAAACAATCGTGAAAGAGCTTATCGATCTCGGAAAACAGAAAGGACAGCTTACAAATCAGGATATTCTCGACGCAATAGGAGAGATTGATTTTGAGCCCGAACAGCTCGAAAAGCTCTACGATAATATCGAATCTCAGGGAATCGAAATCGTAGAGGATGTAGGCGACATAAAAATCGACGACATCGATCTGTCGTTTGCCGAAAGCAAGGATGAGGAAACAAGCTCAGCTGCGCCCGAACAGGGAATTGCGATTGACGACCCGGTAAAGGTATATCTTAAAGAAATCGGCCGTGTGCCGCTTCTTTCTTCCGAGGAGGAAATTGAGCTTGCAATAAGAATTTCCGACGGCGATGTTGCGGCAAAACAGCGTTTGTCGGAAGCAAATCTCAGACTTGTTGTAAGTATTGCAAAGCGTTATCTCGGAAGAGGAATGCAGTTTCTTGACTTGATCCAGGAGGGCAATCTCGGTCTTATCAAGGCGGTTGAAAAATTCGACTACACAAAGGGCTTTAAGTTTTCAACCTACGCAACCTGGTGGATAAGACAAGCTATTACCCGTGCTATTGCCGATCAGGCGCGTACAATAAGAATTCCCGTTCATATGGTGGAAACAATAAACAAGGTAAAAAAGGTTCAAAGCCAGCTTTTACACCAAAACGGACATGAGCCGTCGGCGGACGAAATAGCGGCTGAAATTGAAATGCCCGTGGACAAGGTGCGAGAGATTATGCGGGTTGCTCAGGAACCCGTATCTCTTGAAACTCCTATCGGCGAGGAAGAGGACAGCCATCTCGGCGACTTTATCCCCGACAATGAAGCCCCCGCTCCCGCAGACGCCGCATCCCACACGATGCTCAGAGAACAGCTTTCCGATGTGCTTTCAACACTTACTCCCAGAGAAGAAAAGGTTTTAAGACTGCGTTTCGGGCTTGAGGACGGCAGAAGCCGCACACTTGAAGAGGTAGGCAAGGAGTTTAATGTAACAAGAGAGCGTATTCGCCAGATTGAAGCAAAGGCACTGCGTAAGCTCCGCCATCCCTCCCGAAGCAGAAAACTCAAGGATTATCTTGATTACTGATAAATTAATTTTTTTGTCGAATTATGATAGATTTTGAAAAATGTGCAGAGATGCTCGACGAAATTGCCGATTCAATGCCCTATGAGCTGTACCGTGATTTAAACGGAGGAATTTCACTTCTCCCTCAGATTAAGGTGCATCCCAAGGCATTGCACAATGACTTGTTCATTCTCGGCGAATACATACGCAATTCATTGGGTAACGCCATTGTGTTCTATTACGGTTCAATAAACCGTGTTTACGGTAATCTAAGCGACGATGAGCTTTATAAACAGCTTGAGCGCATTATGCGCCACGAGGTGCGCCACCACAACGAGTACCTTGCGGGCTGTGATGATTTGGGCGAGCTTGACAGAATTCAAATCGAAGAATATCTAAAAAGAAACGGAAAATAATATAAACGGGCTGCCGCAAATTTTACCTGTTTGCAACAGCCCGTTTTTGTATGAAATAATCTTATCTTATTTTTATCAGCTGACCCGGATATATTACATTCGGGTTTGAAAGTCTGTTTATTTCAAGCAGACGCGGTACGGTAGTGTTGTATTTCTGTGCTATTGTCCACAGAGAGTCGCCCGGACGGGTAACATAGTAGTCAAGCTCAGCGGAGCCTGCCGGTATCTGAAGCGTTTGACCGACATAAATCATCGACGGATTTTGAATGTTGTTGTATTTGAGTATATCCTCAACACTTGTCTGAAAAAACTGCGCTATGCCAAACAGCGTGTTACCCTGGCGGACCGTGTACGGTACAAGTTCCATTGCTATCCTCCTTTTCGTCTTTCTAACAATATATGCTTGTGGGCTGAATATTGATACCCGATTAAAGCAAGCGAATATCTCCGGAGTTTTTTGAAAAAATAACAACGGAGGTAATACTATGAATATTGTTATAGAAAAAGTAATCGGCAGAGAAATTATTGATTCAAGAGGAAATCCCACCGTCGAAGCATATGTAGTGCTCAGCGACGGAACATTTGCAAAGGCGTCCGTTCCGTCCGGTGCGTCAACGGGAGCGTTTGAGGCGCTTGAGCTTAGGGACGGCGACAAAAACCGCTATATGGGAAAGGGCGTTTTGAAAGCGGTTGATAATATAAACAGCATAATCGCTCCGTCGCTTTGCGGGGATTCTCCGTTTGACCAGTGCGCGCTCGATTATAAAATGATTGAGCTTGACTCAACCCAAAATAAAGAAAAACTCGGAGCAAACGCTATTTTGGCGGTATCGCTTGCATGTGCAAAGGCAGCGGCTAATCACTTGAAACTGCCGCTTTTCCGTTACATCGGCGGCGTTTACTCGATAACTATGCCCGTTCCGATGATGAATATTTTAAACGGCGGCGCTCATGCGGCTAATAACATCGACATTCAGGAGTTTATGATAATGCCGGTAAAAGCGTGCTGCTTTTCGGAGGGGTTAAGACAATGCTGCGAAATTTATCACACCTTGGGCAATATTCTGAAAAAGAATAATCTCAGCACGGCGGTAGGAGACGAGGGGGGCTACGCTCCGAGTCTTGAAAGCGATGAACAGGCGATAGAGCTTATCTTAAAAGCCGTTGAGGCTGCGGGATACTCGTCCGATGATATAAAAATTGCGCTTGATGCCGCCGCGTCCGAATGGTATAAGGACGGCGTTTACAAACTGCCGAAGCGTAAAACCGAGCTTTCAAGCAAAGAACTTGTACAGTATTTTGAAAATCTTGCAAGCACCTATCCCGTAATATCCATTGAAGACCCACTTTCGGAATATGACTGGGACGGCTGGACCGAGATTACAAGACGGGCGGGCAAAAAGCTTCAGCTTGTCGGCGATGACTTGTTTGTGACAAACACAAAGCGCTTAAAGCACGGAATCGAGTGCAAAGCGGCAAATTCCATCTTAATAAAGATAAATCAAATCGGAACACTTACGGAAACCTTGGAAACAATAGACACAGCGCAAAAGGCGGGGTATAACACGATAATTTCACACAGAAGCGGAGAAACCGAGGATACCTCAATCGCTGACATTGCGGTTGCCGTAAACGCAGGTCAGATAAAAACGGGTGCACCCTGCCGAACCGACAGAGTAAGCAAGTACAACAGACTGCTCAGAATAGAGAGTGCACTTATAAATTCATCAAAATACGGCGCTCAAATAAATTAATAATAAAAGTATAAAAGGCTGCCGCAAGTCTAATGCGGCAGCCTCCTGCATTTGTGCTATTGTGTTATACGTTAAATCTAAACAGCACCACATCGCCGTCTTTCATTACATATTCCTTGCCCTCACTGCGTACAAGTCCTTTTTCCTTTGCGGCCGTCATACTTCCGCACGCAATCAGGTCATCATAGGATATTACCTCTGCTCTGATAAAGCCCCTTTCAAAGTCGGAGTGAATTTTGCCTGCCGCCTGCGGAGCCTTTGTTCCTTTTTTGATGGTCCAGGCTCTTACCTCCTGCTTTCCGGCGGTCAGATAAGATATAAGTCCGAGCAGCGCGTAACATTCCTTGATAAGTCTGTCAAGTCCGCTTTCTTCAAGCCCCATATCGGCAAGGAACATTTCCTTTTCTTCCTTGTCCATCTCAACGATTTCTTCCTCAATCTGAGCACAAATCGGAAGCACTCCCGCATGTTCCTCTGCGGCAATTTGCTGAACAGCCTTGTAGCCTTGGTTGTTTTCAATGCCGTTTGCAAAGTCGGTATCACTCATATTTGCGGCATAAATTACAGGCTTATTCGTAAGCAGCGCTACTTCGGAAAGCAACGCTTTTTCGTCGTCTTCGCACTCAACGTTTCTTGCGGGTTTGCCATCTTCGAGCGCTGCCAAAACTCTTTCAAACAAGTCTAAATCCTTTTGATATTTTTTATCTCCCTTGAGCATTTTTTTGGTTTTGTCAATTCTGCGTTCCATCATCTCAACATCTGATAAAATAAGCTCAAGGTTTATAGTTTCAATATCCCTTTTAGGGTCAATGCTGCCCTCAACGTGAATAATATCGCTGTTTTCAAAACAGCGCACAACATGAACAATGGCGTCGCACTCACGAATATTTGACAAAAATTTATTTCCGAGCCCCTCGCCCTTAGAAGCGCCCTTTACAAGTCCCGCAATATCCACAAATTCAATAGAAGCAGGCGTATACTTGTCTGGGTCATACATTTCCGCAAGTTTATCAAGACGTTTGTCGGGAACCGCAACTACGCCGATGTTCGGCTCAATAGTGCAAAAAGGATAATTTGCGCTCTGAGCGCCCGCATTTGTAATTGCGTTGAACAATGTGCTTTTGCCTACATTCGGCAAACCAACTATACCTAATTTCATCAAAGACTCTCCCAAAATAATTTTTACGACAGCTTGCTTAATTTATAATTATATTGTATTATGTTAGCATAGCTTTAAGGAGTATTATACCACATTATATTTGTTTAAACAACAGGAAAGGCGATAATTATGGCAGAAAAAACATTTTCGACGACGATTACCGTAACAGACGCAAATCTTGCCTGCACAATGGGCAGCGGAAGTCTGAAGGTGCTTGCGACACCGGCAGTTGTCGCCATTATGGAAAATGCCGCCGCAAGTCTTGCTCAAAGCGAACTTGAAAACGGCGAGCTTACGACCGTGGGAACGATGATATGCATTGAGCATACAAGCCCCACTCCTTTGGGAGCTGAGGTAACGGCAAAAGCGACTTTAAAAAACTGCGACGGCAGAAAGTTTGACTTTGAGGTTGAGGCGTACGACAAAAAGGGACTTATAGCAAAAGGCACTCATACAAGAGTCAGCGTTAAATCGGAAAAATTTCAGTTAAAGGCGGATAGTAAATTCGATGATTAAGTATAAATATGTATTGTTTGACCTTGACGGAACACTAAGCGAGAGCGCAAAGGGAATAAGAATGTCGCTTGAATATGCGATAAATAAACTCGGCAAACCGCTTCCCGATCTTGATGATTATACTCTGTATATCGGCCCGCCTCTCATTGATACTTTCAGAAATGTCTGCGGATTTTCCGAGGAGGATTCTCAGAGTGGCGTTGAGCTTTACAGAGGCTTTTACGAGGAAAAAGGCAAGTATCAAAATAAGCTTTACGACGGTATAAAGCAGGTCCTTGAAAAACTAAAGGCAGAGGGAGCAAAGATTGCCGTCTGTTCATCAAAATACGAGAAATTCGCAAAAGAAATAATTGAGCTTCTCGGTGTATCAGACTTGTTTGACGCCGTGTGCGGTTCAACGCTTGACGGCAGCCGAAAAGACAAAAAAGATTTAATACCTTATGCGGTCAAGTCTCTCGGAGGAAATCTCCAAACGGACAGAAAGTGTATTGTTATGCTCGGCGATACCCACTTTGACGCAAAGGGAGCAAGGCTGTGCGGCGTTGATTTCATAGCGGCGCAGTACGGCTACGGAAGCTGTGAAGCTATGAAAATGGAGGGAGCGCAGGTTTTTGCGAAAACCCCGTTTGACCTTTTGAAACTGCTGTTTGTCTGAACAATCATTAAAACAAGTTCTGCGGCATACCTATATTATATAAAATATAGGATTTCGGAGGTCTTGTCGTGTTTGTACTTAATTTCAAAGTTGCCCCGTCAAAAAAACTTGCCGTGTTTTTTTCGGCAGCGTCGCTTCTTACCGCTGTTGTCTGCGTAATTTGTATGACTGCCGTGCAGAACAGCTTCCCCGATACTGCGACCTGCGACGAAATAGGCAGCTATTCGCTCAAAGCTTCAAACGAGGATGAGGGAATTAAATTTCTGAGCCAATTCGGGATTAACGCCGAAAAGTCCGTTGACAGCCGCGAGGTGAAAATACCGCCCGAATTTAACCAAACATATGCCGAATACAATGAGCTGCAAAAGCAAATAGGACTTGACCTTGAAAAATACAAAGGCAAAACAGCAAAAGAAATCACATATGCTCTTAAGGACGGGGACGCACAATTTGCCGTTTTGCTTTTATGCAATGAAAAAGTAATCGGCGCACATCTTACAAACGGAGAGTACGGCAGCAAAAATCTGCCGCTTGTTTAATATGGATAGACTTGATAAAATTCTTGTATCTCAGGGAATCGCAGGCAGAAAAGAAGCCCGTGAGCTGATAAAAAAAGGCGAGGTTCTCGTAAACGGAGAACCCGTAAAAAAGCCGGAATATAAGTTTGAGCCTGAAAACTGCGATATAACCGTAAAAGGGCAAGGACTTGTTTACAGAAAAAATATATACATAATGCTCAACAAGCCGTCGGGAGTGGTGTCGGCTGTAAAAGATAATCTCGACACAACGGTAATTGATATTTTGCCTGAAGAATACCGACGAAAAGGGCTTTTTCCCGCAGGCAGACTGGACAAGGATACAGAAGGACTTCTGATAATAACGGATGACGGCGAGTTTGCGCACAAAATATTGTCGCCGAAAAATCATGTAGAAAAAAGGTACATAGCTGAGCTTGATAAGGAAATAGACGGCAATGTAATAAAAAACTTTGAAAATGGCATTGTTTTTGCCGACGGAACAAAATGTATGCCTGCAAAGCTCAAAATTATACCCGAATCACAAAATAAAAAGGGATTAGTTACTATTTGTGAGGGAAAATTTCATCAGGTTAAGAAAATGTTTTCAGTATGCGGAATAAATGTTGTGCACCTTAAACGAATATCAATCGGAAATTTGTATTTGGATAGCAATTTGCCCATAGGAAGTTGTAAATTGATGTCAAAATTAGATATAGAGTCAATTTATATCGGCAAATTACACTAAAAACAGATGTAATTTTTTATGAATTGTGATTTTTAAATAAAATATAGTAATGATATTTAGTTAAAATCGGTATAGCAATGAGTGCCCCAAAGTGGTATATTATTATCTGTAATAAAGTTTTGTAACTTTTTTGGATTATAGGAGGTTTATTAAATGGCTAATGTATCATTAAAGCATGTTTACAAAATCTACGACGGCGGCGTAACTGCCGTAACGGATTTCAACCTTGAGATTGCCGACAAGGAATTTATCATTCTCGTAGGACCTTCCGGCTGCGGTAAGTCCACAACACTCAGAATGATTGCAGGTCTTGAGGATATTTCAAAGGGTGAGCTCTATATCGGCGATATGCTCGCAAACGACGTAGCTCCCAAGGACAGAGATATTGCGATGGTATTCCAGAACTATGCTCTCTATCCTCATATGACCGTTTATGATAATATGGCTTTCGGTCTTAAACTCAGAAAGACTCCGAAAGAAGAAATCAAGCGCAGAGTTGAAGAGGCTGCCCGTATACTCGGTATTGAGCAGTACCTCGACAGAAAGCCGAAGGCTCTCTCCGGCGGACAGAGACAGCGTGTTGCTCTCGGACGTGCTATCGTTCGTAATCCTAAGGTATTCCTTCTTGACGAGCCGCTCTCAAACCTTGACGCAAAGCTCCGTGCACAGATGCGTACAGAGATTTCAAAGCTTTATCAGCGCCTCGGAACAACATTTATCTATGTAACCCACGACCAGACAGAGGCTATGACAATGGGTACAAGAATCGTTGTTATGAAGGACGGCTTTATTCAGCAGGTTGATACACCTCAGCACCTTTACGATCTTCCCTGCAATATGTTCGTAGCAGGATTTATCGGTTCGCCTCAGATGAACTTCATCAATGCGACTGTTGCAAAAGACGGTTCTAACTATACTCTCAACTTCGACAAATACAAGGTTCCCGTTCCTGCTGACAAGGCTCAGGGCGGAAAGCTTGACGCCTATATCGGCAAAGAGGTTGTACTCGGTATTCGTCCGGAGCATGTTCACGATGAGCCCGAGTTCCTCGCAAAGACAGACTGCCAGCTTGAGGCAAATGTTGATGTTACAGAGCTTATGGGCGCAGAGATTTACCTCTATGTAAACATTGCAGGCGCACCGATTACCGCTCGTGTTGAGCCTACATCGACTGCTCAGCCCAGCGACAACATCAAGATTGCCTTTGACCTCAGCAAGATGCATATCTTTGACAAGGACACAGAGCAGACAATCACAAACTGATATAAAAACAAAGCGGCGGGTAGTATCCCGCCGCTTTTTAACGCAGATATATAAAGAATCTGTTTTATCAAAGTATAGGTATCGGTATATACATAAAATATTTAATGACTTCAGGCATAAAAGTTTGGTGTAGCAATTATGAAAATAGATAAAAAAAACGACAGTATTATTTTTAGATTTACTTATAAAGGATTCGCTCTTGATTTTGAATTTTTCAATATAGAGTATATTGAAAATATATTGAATGATTTAGCTAAAATGGGTGATGAAAGCGCTGTTGATGAGGTATACAGAATTGAACTTCCCGTTACACATCCTTTTGCTTTGTTTAAAGAAAAGCATACAAAGTATAATAAAGACAGGTATTATTTTGCGTATATCAAATTTTTTGAATTTGACGGAGTTAAATATGGATTAGTCGGAGGCAAAACCAATTACCTTTATCCGGATATATCATTTGACACTTTAGGAAAAAATGATAAAAGATTCGCAAGGATATTTTTAAATGAGATAAATAAAAACTGGGACAGGGAAGTGCTTATCGTAAATCATAAGCCAAAATCAGATAGAGCCTCAGATGAACAACTATCACTTTTTATTGAATGTTTCTTACAACGACGGTTTCATCTTTTTAACAGTTAAAATATATTGCATATAACAAAAGCCGCCTTCTTAATTTAAAATTTTGTCTTTTACGGTCATACATAATAACCGCTTTATTGTTGATGGGAAATTAAAAAGATTGCGTATAACTAAAAATACCTTTTTACTTTGTTAACAACATAATCGAAATTTTCAAGTTATCGCCCGTAAAGATAAACGACGAAAGCCTTGAGAATCAAGGCTTTCGTCGTTGCTTTTGGCGTTCCCGAGGTGATTCGAACACCCGACCTACCGCTTAGGAGGCGGTCGCTCTATCCGGCTGAGCTACGGAAACATAAAATATCTGCTGCGGAAATTCCGTCCGAAGCAAATACTATTTTATATTAAACGGAGGGCTTTGTCAAGCAAACAAATTGACTAAAGCGTTAGCGTCGCATTTTGTGTTCTGAATTTACGGCATTTAAAAATTGTAAATCGAGCCTTATATTAAAAGATACAGCGAGGTGTTGACATAAGAGGGCGGAAAAGGACGCGAAAATTCAAAAATTATTAAAAAATTTATCGGATTTTTCGGTTGACAAAGCGAAAAACCTTTTGTATAATAATAAACAGCGTTTTGATATGCGTTAAGCGGTCAAGAGGTGTTGTTATGCTTTTTGAACTTAAATCAGTCTTCCAAAATGACGGCGAAGAAAAACAGGTGAACTATCAGCTTGATATTTCCGATATTGACATTGACGGTGTTTTTCCATTCAAGACTCCGGTCGATGTAACCGCCGTGGCAAAGAACAGGGCAGGTCTTGTCGATATGACCGTAAGGGCCTGTTTCGGCTATTCTCGCAGCTGTGACAGATGCTCGGTAGATTTTACACGGGATATGGATATGCTTTTTGAGCACAAGCTTGCGCAGACTTTGGTTGACGACGGCAACGACGATTATATTGAAACCCCCGATTTTAAACTTGAGCTTGATGAAGTTGTTATTTCCGACATTTTGCTTTCGCTGCCGCAGAAAAATCTCTGCCGTGACGACTGCAAGGGCTTATGCCAGAATTGCGGAAAAAACCTAAATGAGGGTGATTGCTCCTGCGATACCCGTCAGATTGATTCAAGACTTGAGATACTTAAACAGCTTATGGATTAATATAAATATTGTAAGGAGGTCTTTGTAATGGCAGTACCTAAGAGAAAAACATCACACGCAAGAAAGAGCTCGAGACGCTCAACGGTATGGAAGCTCAACGCTCCTACACTTACAACTTGTCCCAACTGCGGTGAGTTGATGGCAGCTCACAGAGCCTGCGGCAACTGTGGTATGTACAACGGCAGACAGGTTATCGTAAAGAAAGACGAGCAGTAATTTATTCCTAAAACACTACGGGCGGCAGTTATCTGTTCGCCCTTTTGTTTTGCATTTTTTCTTGATTATTTAAGCAAATTTGTGTACAATATATTTGCGTAAATTATGCATTGCGAGGTGAGCTTGTGGCTGTAAAAATCTACGGTGTTACAAAGGGCAGTCACGCCGAAAAAGCGGGAATAAAAAGCGGAGAAACCCTTGTTTCGATAAACTCAAACGAAATAGTAGATGTGCTTGATTACCGCTTTTATCAGGTAAACGGGCAGCTTGTGCTTGAAATTTCCGACGGCAAATCGGTAAGAAAGGTAGAAATTACAAAGCCGGAATACGATGAAATCGGGCTTGAGTTTGAAAGCTATCTTATGGATAAGCAGCACTCCTGCCGAAACAAATGTATTTTTTGCTTTATCGACCAGCTTCCGAAGGGACTCAGAAAATCTCTTTACTTTAAAGACGATGACAGCCGTCTATCGTTTTTGTTCGGAAACTATATAACGCTTACAAACATCACCGAGCATGAAATCGAGAGAATTATAAAAATGCATATAAGCCCTATAAATGTGTCGGTTCATACAACAAACCCCGAGCTTAGGTGCAAGATGATGAACAACCGCTTTGCGGGAGACGCGTTAAAGCATCTGAAGCGCTTTGCGGACGCGGGGATAACGCTCAACTGCCAAATTGTAGCGTGCCCGGGAATAAATGACGGCGAAGAGCTTCTCAGAACAATGACCGACATTGAAAATCTGGGCGTTGAAATGACCGCAATAGTCCCCGTGGGGCTTACGGCGTACAGGGAAGGGCTGTATCCGCTTGTGCCTTATAACAAAGAAACAGCCGCAAAAACGCTTGACCTAATCGAGTCGTTTGCGGAAAAATGCAAACGAAAATACGGCAGGAGAATATTTTTTGCAGGCGATGAGTTTTACATTATGGCGGAGCGTGACATTCCCGACCCCGAATATTACGAGGATTTTCCTGCGCTTGAGGACGGAGTGGGAATGATAGCCTATCTTACCGATGATGTGAAGTGGGCGCTTGAGGAGTACGAGATTGATTCACAGCTTAATCACGCCGTTACGATAGCCTGCGGAACGGGAGTTTATCCGTTTATGAAAAAAATTACGGCGATGATAAACGAAAAATTCCCCAATGTTACAATAAACACGCAGGCAATAAGAAACGACTTTTTCGGCGGCGGAGTAAATGTTTCGGGGCTTGTAACGGGAGGAGACCTCATAAAACAGCTTAAAGGCAAAGACAACGGAAAACGCCTGATAATCCCGTCATCAATGCTTCGTTTTGAGAACGATTTATTCCTTGACGATGTTTCAACAAACGATGTGGAAAGCGCTCTCGGCGTTGAGCTTTGCGCCGTAAACAACAACGGCGCCGACCTTATAAATGCGATAATTGCCGATTGATTTTAATAAATTTATCGGTTTAAACCTGTTTGAATTAATTTAGTGAAAAGGGTGATAAAATGAGCAAACCCGTAATAGCGATAGTCGGCAGACCGAATGTCGGCAAATCGACGCTTTTTAATAAGCTTATAGGAAAAAGACTTTCAATAGTTGACGATACCCCCGGCGTTACCCGCGACCGAATTTACGGCGAGGTCGAGTGGTGTTCACGCACGGCTTTTATTGTTGACACAGGCGGAATAGAGCCAAAGTCCGATGATGTAATACTTTCACAAATGCGCCGTCAGGCACAGCTTGCGATTGATACGGCAAATGTAATAATTTTTGTCACCGACTGCAAGTCGGGTATGGTATCAACCGATATGGATGTTGCCCAAATGCTCCAAAAGTCAAACAAGCCCGTGGTTTTGTGCGTAAACAAATGCGACTCTCTCGGAGAGCCTGCACCCGAGTTTTATGAATTCTATAACCTCGGTCTCGGCGACCCCGTCCAGGTGTCCGCCGTTCACGGCCACGGTACGGGCGATCTGCTTGACAGGGCTTTTGAGTGTCTTGATTTCGACAACGAAATGCAGGAGGACGAAACAATAATCAATGTCGCCGTAATCGGAAAGCCGAATGCGGGCAAATCGTCGCTTGTCAATAAAATAACCAACGAGGAACGCTGCATAGTTTCCGATATTGCGGGCACAACGAGGGATTCTATCGACACCCTTGTGGAAAACGAGTACGGCAAATTTAATTTTACCGATACGGCGGGGCTTCGCCGTCAGAGCAAGATTTATGATAACATAGAAAAATACAGCATAATCAGAGCAAAAATGGCGATTGAGCGAAGCGATGTATGCGTTATTATGATTGACGCGACTCAGGGAATAACGGAGCAGGACACAAAGGTTGCGGGGCTTGCCCACGAGGCGGGCAGAGCCTGCATAATAGCGGTAAACAAGTGGGACGCAATCGAGAAAAACGACAAGACAATGCAGGAATTCCGCAAAAAGCTCGACGCTGATTTTGCGTTTATGTCATATGCGCCGCAGGTGTTTATTTCCGCAAAAACGGGCTTGAGAATAGATAAGCTGTTTGAATATATCGTAAGCTGCAATGAGTCCGCAAACCGAAGAATCAAAACAGGTATGCTCAATGAGCTGCTCGCTCAGGCGACAACAAGGGTACAGCCGCCGTCGGATAAAGGCAAAAGGCTCAAGATTTTTTATATGACTCAGGCTTCCGTAAAACCGCCTGCATTTGTATTTTTCTGCAATGACGCGTCGCTTTTCCATTTCTCGTATCAGCGTTACCTCGAAAACAGAATAAGAGAGGCTTTCGGCCTTGAGGGTACTCCTGTCAGGATAATAATAAGAGAAAGAGGGGACAGATAAATGGATTTTTATTTGGACTTTATAGCGCAAAATTGGTGGCGTTTTATTATTTCGGCAGTTATTGCGTATCTTCTCGGCAGCATCAATACTGCCGTTTTGGTCACAAAAATCGTTACCAAGGGCAAAAAAGATATTCGTCAGATGGGAAGCGGCAATGCGGGCTTTACAAATGTTTTACGCAGCGTCGGTAAAATACCTGCGATAATCACTATTGTAAGCGACGCTCTCAAATGTGTAATAGCGGTTCTTTTGGGCGGATTCATATTTTCGTTTATCACGGCAGACACGCAGATTCTCTCAAACGAATATGTAAACTGCGGAAAGTACATAGCGGGAATTTTCTGTATTCTCGGACACTCCTACCCGATATATTTTAATTTTAAGGGAGGAAAAGGCGTTGTCACGGCAGCGGCTTTGATACTCGTAGAGGACTGGCGTGTATTTCTTCTTATAATAGCGGCATTTTTAATAATATTTTTGATTACCAAGATTATATCGGCCGCAAGCATCACCTGCGCCGTGCTTTACGCTCCGCTGACATTTGCCGTTACATTTATTTTTGATTATTCGGCGGGAAAGGGTTACAGCCTTTCTTATGTTTTGCTATCTACGGCAGCGGCCCTTGTTATAGGAATTTTTGTAATTGTAAAGCACAAGGACAATATCCGCAGGCTTATACGCGGGGAAGAAAAGAAAATAACCGCAAAGAAATAATTTTTACCCATTTATTTGTAATTATATATTGACCTTTAATTAAGTACGGACTAAAATATAATTTAGAATATATAAAATTTTGAAAGGACGGTTTGATATGGCTGACTGTATATTTTGTAAGATTGTGGACGGCTCGATTCCGTCAAAAAAAGCATATGAGGACGACAAAATACTTGCGTTTTATGACCTTGAGCCGCAGGCTCCCGTTCATGTTCTCGTAATTCCCAAACAGCACATTTCATGTGCAAACGATATTGACGATACAAATTGCGATGTAGTTGCGCATATTTTTTCAAAAATCCCCGAAATCGCAAAGTTGCTCGGACTTGAAAACGGTTATCGCATTGTTAACAACTGCGGAGATGACGGCTGTCAGAGCGTAAAGCATATGCACTTCCACCTTCTCGGAGGAAAAAAGCTAAGCGGACAAATGGCATAAGGGGTAAAAGGGATAAATATGGGTACATATAAAATACAAATAGCCGGCCTTGAGCGTGAGCTTGAGCTGTTTGCGGTAAATGATAAACTTCAAATTGCCGCATTTATTATGTTCGGCGATGTTGAGATAACAGAGAGAGCGGCTTGTGAGCTTTTGAAAATCTGCCCCGAACACGACGTTGTCGTTACCGCAGAGGCAAAGGGTATACCGCTTTGCTACGAGATGGCAAGACAGGGCTGCCGCAACTACAAGGTAGCAAGAAAGGGCATCAAGGTGTATATGAGAAATCCCGTTGAGGTTGAGGTTGATTCAATCACAACGGCACAGCGCCAAAAACTTTATTTCGGCGAAAATGATACGCAATTTCTAAAGGGCAAGAGAGTGCTTATTGTTGATGATGTAATATCAACCGGCAACAGCTTAAACGCTCTCGAAACACTCGTAAAAAAATCGGGCGCCGAAATTGTCGGCAAAGCGGCCGTGCTCGCCGAGGGCGACGCCAGAGGACGAACCGATATTTATTATCTTGCAGAGCTTCCTCTCTTTTTTACTTCGTAGGAAACTGCTCGAAAACGGTCGGGTAAGGTAGGCTTGATAATATTAATCTGTCTGCTTGAATGGTGTGCCGAGGCGCTCGACTTTTAAATAATCAGCCGAAAAGGAATGACTGTTATGAAACGACTGCTTGGAACGATAGGAATTACTTATCTTTCCGTACTTGCGGTCGTTTTTTATTTTAACAAAACTGCCGTTTGGGTGTTCGCGGCAGGCCTGATAGGTGTGTCGGCGGGAATAATATTAAAAATTTCTCGTAACAAAACTCGAATTAATCCTAAAATTCCAAACCTTGTTTTGACGGTATCTCTGACAGCCCTTGCCGCCTGCATTTCCGTTTTTGCCTATGCCGGATTATTTTATTATCCCGTTCGTGATAATTATTCCGATAAAGAAATTTCGATAAGCGCCTATGTTTGTGATAAAATTCAGATCAAGGAATCAACAAATGTATATACCGTAAAGGTATGCGAGGTAAACGGCAAAAAGGAAAACTTTAAAATGAATATAACATCAGTTAATGACCTGATGCTTGAGGAGTTTGAGTATTTTGACGCTGTTCTCTATGCTGAAAAATCAGAAGAGGGTTATCTTATGAGCAGAAAAATATTTTTGACCTCGTTTTTTGACATCGACAGCGATACGGTCAAGCCTTCGGGCGAAAAATATTTTTCGCTTTACTGTGCTGCGGCAGGTGTGAGAGAAGCAATGGAAAATTCTCTCGATACGTTATTGCCCGAAAAAACATCTTCACTCTGCAAAGCTGTGTTGCTCGGCAATAAGCAGTCGCTCAAAAGCGATGTGAGTGACGATTTTGAAGCCACGGGAACAACCTTTCTCATTGTCGTGTCGGGACTTCACCTATCAATAATCTCGGCGTTTGTAATGAGAATTATGAAAGGCAGGGTAAAAAGTAAACTTGCCTCAGGGATTGCTTTGTCAGCCGTAACACTTTGTTTTGCTGCGGTAACAGGCTTTACTCCGTCTGTTGTAAGATCCGCCGTTATGGCTGTTTTGACCTACGGTTCAAGAATACTTCTAAGACGCACCGACGGACTTAATTCCCTCGGTGCCGCGGCAATCGTGCTTACGGCCCTTAATCCGTTTGCTGTGGGTGACATAGGAATGATTTTGTCATTTTCCGCAACTGCGGGAATTATTTTGTGGGCGCAGAAGATTGAATTCTATATTTTGTCAAAGATTAGAATTTCAAACAGATTTATCTTCGGAAAAGTAAAATCCGTAATAAGCCTCGCTTCGGTTTCCGTTGCTGCGTCATTGTGGATAATCCCCATAACAACCGTAGCTTTCCATACAATTTCACCTTTTGTTGTGATTGCGTCGGTTTTTCTTGAACCCATTGTGAGCGCTTTGCTTATTTGCGCAATGCTGACGGCGGTTTTTAATCTGTTACCTTTTGTTTCCTTCCTTGCATACCCTTTCGCTTTGACCGCCGCGTTATTGGCCAGACTGTTTTTGTTTATAATTTCATTCTTCGCGTCACTGCCTTACTCTGTTGTAAATTCTGATAAACCCTACTTTTACGTTTGGTTTTTATTGTCTTTTTTGCTTGCGGCGGTAGGATATGCAGTTAAGGCTAAAGGATTTTATGTTCGGTGCGGTGCAGTATTATCTTCTGTCGTGCTTGTTTTCGGTTGGGCGGTTTATTCCGCACTCGGATACGGTTCGGTGAGTCTAAGCGTCTACAATGTAGGTAACGGTGTAACGGCGGCTGTAAAATGCGGCGGCAATATTTCTTTTATTGCCTGCGGAGGCAGCGAAAAAAGCGCTTACGGTATACTCGACGATATTTACGGCAGCTATTCATCGGTTGACAGCGTGATTATTCCGGATGATAAATTGAAATATTCAAGATACATTCCTCAGCTTTTATCGCAAGTTGACATATCAAATATTTTGTTATATGATAGCAGCGGCAGTAGGGTAGAGCTTCTTGGAAAATATGACGGTATTTCAAGAAATACTTTCGCAGACAATTGCAGCTTTACCGTTAATTTGAATTCAAAATCATCGGTTGATGTTGTTAATACAGGTTCGGCTACATATCAGTATGTCAAAATAAACGGAAGCACTTTGCTGTTTGCTCCGAGTGAGGCTGATATAGCCGATTTGCCCGAAAAGTACCGAGATGCAGATTATCTGCTTGTTGATTCGGTGCCCGAAAACAGCGAGTTGCTAAATTGCGACAGCGTAATTTTTTCGGGACTTCAGAGTAATTTCGAGGAAAAATACGAGGAAGTAAAGCAAATAAGCGATACAATATATTCAACAACCAACGGCACGGTGGAATTTGTTTTCGGCGGAGGATAAAATGGCAAGGCTTACAGAATCAGAATTAAAAAAACAAATTAAATCAAGACAGTTTTCCCCGTTTTATATAATCTACGGAACCGAATCAATGCTTGTAAAGCGTTATTCAGATGAACTTGTAAAAGCCGCGGCGGGAAAGAACCCGTCGGATTTTAACTTTCACACTTTCAGCGGCGATATAAATTTAGATGACTTTGCGGCGTCGCTTCAAATTGTTCCTTTTATGAGCGAATATAACTGCGTGTATGTGTCAGATGTTTTTCTTGACAATATGGACAGTAACGATATTGCACGATTTAAGGAGATAATCGATAATATAGTAAGCGGCACAATCCTTATAATTTCAATGCCGACATATACACCCGTTAAGAATATCAGTCATTTTAAGGCTTTGATAAAAAAGGCGGAGAAAAACGGAAGCGTGTGCGAATTTAATAAGCTTAATCAGTCAACGCTCGAGCGATACATTGCAAAATGGGCAAATGAAAACGGAAAAATGATTTCCCATGTAAACGCCTCAAAGTTAATATCAAACTGCGGGAACGACTTAAATATGTTAAAAAACGAGGTTGATAAAATATCCGCCTACGCCTCAGGTGAAGAGATAACTTCAGATGACATTGAAAAGCTATCAACAGTAAACCTCGAAACAAAAATATTTGCCCTATCCGAAGCAGTTTTAAACGGAAACAGCCAAAAGGCGTTTAACACGCTCGATTTGCTATTTTATCAGCGTGAGGAGCCTATAATGATGCTGTATGTTTTGTCTGCCTCGTATGTAGACGCTTACAGAATGAGAGTTGCAGATGAGTGCGGTGTGCTCAAAGACGATGTAGCAAAGGATTTTTCATATAAAAACAGAGCTTTTGTACTTAATAACGCCCGAAGAGCGACCGCAAAGGTTTCAACGGAAGCTCTGAGAAAAAGCCTTGATTTGCTTACAGAAGCCGATATAAACTTTAAATCCGTATCAGTCAATCCCAGACTTTATATGGAACAGCTAATAGCACAGCTTATGCTCATTGCAAAGGAGGGCAGGATTTAGTTGCTGAAAATTAAAGAGGCAGTAATTGTTGAGGGACGGTACGACAAAATAAAGCTTTCGTCAATAATTGACGCTCCAATTATCGAAACCAACGGATTTCGCGTATTTTCCGACAAGGAAAAGCAAAACCTTATACGAAAAATTGCAGAAACACGGGGCATACTTATCCTTACCGACAGCGACTCCGCGGGTTTTGTGATACGCAACTTTTTAAAAGGAGCGGTTGATAAATCAAAAATAAAACATTGCTACATACCTCAGATAAAGGGTAAGGAGAAACGCAAAGCCAAAAAGGGCAAAGAGGGGCTTCTCGGCGTCGAGGGTGTCAGCGATGAAGTTATAGAGGATGCCGTTCGCAAAAGCGGCGCAACGATAATCGGCGAAAATACCTCTGTAAAAGGAGAAATAAATAAATCAGATCTTTTCGCCCTCGGGCTCACGGGAACAGAAAATGCTGAGAAAAACAGAAAAAAACTTCTCAATCATTTAAACCTGCCGAGTTATCTTTCAACAAACGCCATGCTGACGGCAGTAAATTGTCTTTATTCTCTTGAAGAATTAAAATCTTTGATAAATGAACTAAATAGTGTAAATTGATAATAAAAGGAATATTTCACCGCGTTTGGCAAAAGCTAAATGCGGTGATTTTTTTGAGTTTACTGAGAAATAACGGAGTATTATTTGTTGCTGGCGGCATTGCCTACGGAATTTTGGAGGTGATTTGGAGGGGAAGAACACATTGGACTATGCTTGTAACAGGAGGAGCCTGTTTTGTATCGTTATATAACTTTTATAACAGGTTCAAAAAGTTAAAGCTCATACCCTGCTGCTTTTTCGGGAGTCTTATAATAACAGGCGCCGAATTTATCTGTGGCTGCATAGTAAACATAAAATACAAACTCAACGTATGGGACTATTCAAACTGCAAATATAATTTAAAAGGTCAGGTCTGTATGTTATATTCATTTTTGTGGGCGCTTCTGTGTATCCCCGTAAGCACATTTTGCAAAAGACTTGGTAAGGGTGCAACCCATGATTAGTAAATACAGTAAAACAACATATTATGAATATGCATATTTGAACAAAATAAAGCCCCAAAAAAGCAAAGAAAATGTACTTGCAAAGGAGGGAAAAGTTTGATATAATAACGACTGTTGCGAAAAGAGCAGAAAAGAAGGCAGCGGCCCGAAAAAAGTTTAAAAAAACT
>CALYBP010000024.1 GCA_944415425.1 uncultured Ruminococcus sp.
CGACACGCAGTTCGAGCAGTCAGGTTGATATTGTCAAGCCTTCTTTGCCCGACCGTTTTCAAGCAATTTACTAAAAAGAAAAAGCGGCGTCGAAAAGACACCGCCTGAATACAGCTAATAAATGACAAAGGTGCAAAAGTACACACCTTATCCGTAAAAAACTTGCGTTGTCTTATGCCTCAATAAAATTTCAGCGTCAGATATGCAATATTTAATTTTGTTCTCACAGATTTATAGTACCACGGTTTTGCGTTTAAATCAACCCTTGCTAAAAACTTCCGCTGCTGCCGTGCGAAGAACCTCTGTTTGAGCCGCCCGACGAGCCGCCGCTGTTTGTTGATTCATTAACAACGGTAACATTTTTAAAGAGAAAAACATCTTCTCTGTTATTCAACGTCGTAACGCTGTTTGATTTTAGGTCATAGGTTCCCTGTTTGCCGTGGTTTTTGTAACGTAAATAAACAAACACAACAGAGCTTGCCCCTGCGACAAGCGAAATTACGATAAATATTATCCAGTATTCGCTGAGCACATAAAGCAGGGGATTTTCGGCTTTCTTTTCGCTTTCGTTTATTTTAATATTAGAGAAGCTATCCCCGTCAGGCTTGCCTTGTTCAAAGTATTCTTCTGTTGTTTCAAGAAACTGCACGGTTGCCGAGTACCAATCGCCTGAATCAAGATACGGCTTCATATCGCTTTTTATTTCGTCCATTCTTTCATCGCTGAAATAATACATCGCGTCGCCGTAGGTGTTAATTATTCGGTTATCATATCCCGTATCAAAAACCAGCATGACGCAGTCGTCCGAAAAGCCCTCGCTGTCATAATAATCGTTGTAATAATACTCCATATCGTCGGAATCCACAAAATTTGTGTTTGTGTAAACAACGATTTCCCAGCCGGTTTTTTGACCGAGATTTTGCATCATTTCTTCAAGCTTTTGAGTCTCCCCGCTGTCAAACAGCATTGCGTCATCACAAAGAGTATAGCTCTCATAAGCAAGCACGCCTGTAACCGTGCCGAGCGCAAGAACAGCCGCACAAAACGCGGCAAAGGTTTTTTTAACAAAATTCATCATAACAGCAGCATACCTCCCAGCACGGCAAGCACAAACACCGCCACCGTAACAGCCGCAAACAAAACCGCAAGTTTGCCCTTTGATGTAGGAAGCTCGCCGTAGGTTTTGCCTGTTTGACCGTTGATAGCAAAAGGATAAATTCTGCCCTTGTACTTATAGGTTACGACCCAAACGGGCAAAAGAGTATAATTCCAGGATTCAAGGTCGATTTTATCGCTGTATTTTTCAACCCTGACGGCAGTATAATCGCTCATCGTGTCTTTTAAAAGCTGCTGCGCGTACTGCTCAATACGATTTTCAACCTCGGCATTAACATCCTCTTTTTCAAGGTCACGCTTTTCTGCCTGAAAGCCCGAAAGATATGACATTGAAAAATTCCTTGCTTTTGACAAGTCAAACGGATGGACGCATTGAAGCATTTCCCTGTCCTCGCTTTTAAGCGCACGCTCAAAAACATTTTTTATTATTAGGTCGCCGCTTCTGAAAAGCCTGTATGTGCTTGTTTCAACGTAGCGCTTGCCGCCCGCTCTGTAAGTCCTTACTTTTTCTCCCGTTGCAGACATATCCGCCTGCCTTTGCGAATCTATGTACCAATACGGGAAATATACGCCGTTTATTTTTTCAAACTGTTTTTTGTTTGCAAAGCCCTTTGCCAAAAACCACTTTTTTCTGCACAGCTCCGTAAACTTTTCAAACGCCTTTTCCTTTGTAAGTTCAAACGGCACTACCCTGTCGGGTTTAAATTCACCCGAAAGTCTGCCGCCTAAAACAACGGGGTTTTGGCAGTAAAAGCAGGTTGTTGCCGCCGTTGAGGCTGTTGTTACCACTTCGGCGCCGCAGCTCGGACAGGTGTAAACCACTGCGTCTTCAACATCGTCCCCGTCGTTTTGAGCCGAATTCTCATAGCGGGCGTCGTTTTCTTTTTTCTCTTCCCTGCTCTGCTGTGCCTCCTGCCCTGCGTACATTTGCTGTATTTTTTGTTCTTCAAAATCCGACATACAATATTCGCAGCTGAACATCTGTTTGTCCGGATTAAATTTAAGCGGTCCCCCGCAATTTGGGCATTTATAATTAACTGTTGCCATTGCACACCTCGAATTACCGTATTAAAATTCTAAAAAGGTGCTCTATGCTTTCGTTCCGCATTCGGGACAGAATTTTGCACTTTCGGACAATTCTGTTCCGCAGTTTGTGCAAAAGCGCTTTTTAGGTGCATCCGGCTTTTTTGTACCGCATTCCGTACAGAATTTTCCCGTGTTTACCGCTCCGCAGGCGCAGGTCCAGCCGTTTGTATTCTGCGGCTGTGCGGGTTGTTCCGGGGCGGCAGGTTGCGGAGCGGACTGGGGCGCAGTCTGCTGAGGATGGCGGTACTGCGGGTTTTGCTGATAGCCGCCGAGGATATTCCCCCCTGCGTTCATACCTATTCCCATTCCCATAAAGCCCGCCATTGCTCCGTTTGCGTTAGAGCCTGCGTCCTTAAGGCCCTCCGCGATATTTCCTGCGACATAACCCTGCTGAACAGCGGCGTCCGACAGCATTGCGCCCTTGTTGCGCATATTTATGAGCGACTGGCTTTCCTCATCATAGGAAACCTTTATGCCGACAGACACAACCTCCATTCCTCGAAGCTGATTCCACTCCTCGTCAAGTGTGTCTGCCATATACTTGCCGAGCTCGCGGCTTTTTGATGTAATGAAGCTGATGCGGTTGCCGTCAGCCGAATACTGGTTGATTGCAGAAGCAAGAGCTTCGATAAACTCGTCGCTGTACTGACGGTTGATTTCATCAAAATTTACGGCTCTGTTCTCCATAACAGCGGCTCTCGGAATTGCCTCCTGATAGAATTTAAAAGGCTCTGTAATTTTTACCGAGTATGTGCCGTGCGCGCGTATAAACAGCTCGGCGTTATAAAAATTGTCGAAGTAATTGATAGCGTTCGGTGTGCCGAATTTTATGTTCTTCATTTCCTGAAGATTTATATAAAAAACACGCTGATCCTTAGGTGTAGTTCCGCCGTACTTTATGCGGCTGAAAGTTTCCTTAATAGAATCGCCGAACTGACCCGTAAAAAGCGACGGCATAGAACTGTTGTTTACTGTAAAATAGCCGGGAATTGCGGTGAAATCCACAATTCTTCCGCCGTCAACAAGAATCATCATCTGTTTGTCGTAAACATGAATCACCGAGCCGTTTGAAACGGTGTTTTCCGCGCCGTTGTTATGACCGCGTCCTCCCTTGCTGACACGAACGCCCGGTACGATACAGGTGTTTTCACCCATCGGCGCAGGTTCGATAATCTCCTGATACGCATCGGCAAATCCTCCGCCGACAGCGTCAATCGCAGCTCTTATTATACCCATAAAAATTACTCCTTACCTTGTTAGCAATATTTAATCGACAAAATTGTAGATTAGGATTATATGATAATACATTTTTTGGAAAAAAGCAACAATTTATAATAGAAACCGCCGAAAAGTATTTGCAGTTTAGGTTTAAAACTGTTTTTTGTAAACCGAGTTTTCCTGCACGGTTTCAAAACTCCACACTCTTTCGTTTATCTCAACGATTGAGCTTGAGCAATACTCGCAGTATTTTTGACCGAGATTTGTAACAGGCGCTCCGCAGTTGGGGCAGTTTACGCCGACTGCGTCCCCCGCGCCCGGCATCTCGGAATTCTGGACATACACAAGTCCCACTTCATAAACCGTCTGCGTCTTAGTATCCTTGCTTCCGAAAACGACCTTGCCGTCTTTATTTTCGGTATAAGCAAAATATCCGACCGAAAGCTCAAACAGCACGGTAACGGTTGCTCCGGTTTTTATGTAGCGTGAAATCTGAACATCATGTATAACTATCTCCTTAAAGAACACATTGACCTCTCTTGAATTAAGGTCTGAAATAATACTCTTTAAGTTATCTCTGAGCGTTTTTGAGCAGTCATACGATAGCATTGTTTCATCCTTTGACTGCAAAGCCCCCAGATAGCTGCGAAGTACCGATTTTGCCTTGCTTTTGTACAGCTCATAGTCAAACTGCGGAAAATCTCTTGTTATCTGCGGCAGATAAATTGAAGTCATCCCGTGAAGCGAACGGGGCGTTTCACTCATTTCGGCGCTCTGTTCTTTTATGGCGTCAAAAAGCGATTCGGTCGAAAACAGCGAAAGCGACAACTGCCTTATTTTTCTTTTAATTGCAATAACCGCCGCACACACGGCTGCTATAATCGCCGCCGCAACCGAAAGTCCTATAATTAAAGAATAATTAATTTTCTGCACCTCTCTGCACATAAATGATTCTGCATTATATTTTATAAACTAAAAAATTCTCACTTTTTAATTTCAATTCCCAAAACATCAAGGCTTTCCTTGTCAACGGGAGCGGGGCAGGACGACATAAGCTCGCTTGCGTTCTGAACCTTAGGAAACGCCGTTACATCACGCAGGCTGTCCGCCTTGCACAAAAGCATGGCGATTCTGTCAAGTCCTATTCCCATACCTCCGTGAGGCGGAGCGCCGTACTTGTACGCTTCAACAAGGAATCCGAACTTTGCTTCGATTTCTTCGTCGGTAAGTTTTAAAGCCCTGAACATTTTTTGCTGAAGCTCGGGATCTGTGATACGCATCGAACCGCTCGAAAGCTCAATGCCGTTTAAGGTGAGGTCAAAAGCCTTTGCGATAACCTTTGACGGGTCGGTGTCAAGGTACTGCAAACAATCCTCTTTGGGCATTGTAAACGGGTGATGCATAGCTATCCACTCGCCGCTCTCGTCGTCGTACTCAAAGAACGGGAAGTCAACAATCCACAAAAACTTAAATTCGTCGGGAATTATGTCAAGACGCTTCGCAACGGTAAGACGCAGCGCTCCGAGAGTTGACAAAACGACGCTTGTTTTGTCGGCAACGATAAAAATTACATCGCCCTTTTCGGCACCGAGTCTTTCATAAATCGCACCAAGCTCATCTTCCGTCATAAACTTTTTAAACGAAGCGTTCGGTTCGTCAACCCACCTTACATAGGCAAGACCCTTTGCGCCGATTCCCTTGACATACTCGGTGAGTTTGTCGATTTCTTTTCTTGTGTAAACCTCAGCGGCATTTTTGGCTACAATCGCTCTTACCGAGCCGCCGTTTTCCACGGCGCCCGTAAACACGCCGAACGAGCAATCCTTTACAAGGTCGGAAATATCCTGTATTTTCATATCAAAACGGATGTCGGGCTTGTCGGAACCGTAGTTTTCCATTGCTTCGGTGTAGGTCATTCTCTCAAACGGAGTTTTTAAGTCCTCGCCCAAAACCTCCTTGAAAAGCCTTTTGAAAAGTCCCTCGTTTACTTCCAAAATATCCTCAACATCGACAAACGAAAGCTCCATATCAATCTGGGTAAATTCCGGCTGACGGTCCGCTCTTAAATCCTCGTCCCTAAAACAGCGCGCAAGCTGAATGTAACGGTCAAAACCCGACACCATAAGAAGCTGCTTGTAAATCTGCGGCGACTGCGGGAGAGCGTAAAACTTGCCGTTGTGGATTCTTGACGGGACAAGGTAATCCCTTGCGCCCTCGGGAGTTGATTTTATCATCATCGGAGTTTCAATCTCGATAAATCCGTTCTCGGCAAAATAATCCCTTGCGGTTTTTGCGATTTTGCTGCGAAGCATTATATTGTTTTGAAGCGGACGGCGGCGAAGGTCAAGATAGCGGTACTTGAGCCTTAGCTCCTCGTTTGTGCTTGTTTCGTCAACAATCTCAAACGGAGGCGTCTGTGCTTTTGAGAGCACCCTCAAATCGTTTACAAGGATTTCAATGTCGCCTGTCGGAATTTCGCTGTTTTTTGAGCTTCTCTCGCACACAACACCCTTTGCGGCAAGAACAAACTCACTGCGGCAGGAAAACGCCTTGTCAAAAATTTCTTTGTCTGTTTTATCGTTAAAAGCAAGCTGTACAACTCCTGTGCGGTCACGCAGGTCAATAAAAATAAGCTGACCGAGGTCGCGGCAACGCTGTACCCAGCCGCAAACGGTTACCTCTTTTCCCGCGTCGGATAATCTTAAATCCCCGCAGTAATTTGTACGCTTTAATCCCGTCATAAATTCTGCCATTTTAATATTTCTCCCTGTTAATAGTTTGTTTTATTATCCTGCCCGTTTCAACGGGCTTTTTAGTTTTTTAAGCCGCCGTGTCGCCTTGCGCTAAAACCATACTTGCAGTCGCAAAGCACCGCCGGGGATCTGTAAATTTAAGCTTCGGATTTTAAGCGTCAAACAGCTTTAAACTCCTGTTCGTCGCTTATTTCCATCTGCATAAAGGAATTTATAAAATCCTTGTCAATGCTTATTTCATACTGCTTGCCCGTGTTCATATTCTTGACGGTCGCCTTGTTCTGCTCAAGTTCGTTGTCGCCGATAACCATTGAGTATTTCGCACCGATTTTATCGGCATACTTCATCTGGGCACGCAGACCCCTTCCGACAATATCGGTTTGAACCTCCACGCCGCACTCACGAAGCGCCTTTGCAAGCTCAAACGCTTTTTCGTTTGCGCTTTCGCCCATTGCTGCGATGTAGAGCTTGCACTCGTTAAAATCGGGGATTTCTATTCCCTGCTTATCCATTACCATAAGCAGTCTTTCAAGTCCCATCGCAAATCCGAGCGACGGCAGGTGTTTTCCTCCCAGCTCCTCAATAAGTCCGTCGTATCTTCCGCCGCCGCACACGGTGCCCTGAGCGCCTATGCAGTCGGTGACAAACTCAAACACGGTCTTTGTATAGTAGTCAAGTCCACGCACTATGGTAGGATTAACCGTGTACTTTACACCCGCACGGTCAAGGTATTTTTGCACCGCCTCAAAATGCTTTTCGCACTCCTCGCAGAGGTAATCGGTAATCTTGGGGGCGCCTTCGGCAATTTTTGAGCATATCGGACTTTTGCAGTCGAGTATTCTCATCGGATTTTTCTCAAGACGGGAAAGGCAGGTGTCGCAAAGCTCGCCTTTGTACTGCTCGAAATACTCCTTTAACGCCTTGTGGTAATTTGCACGGCACTTCGGACAGCCTATCGAATTTATCTCAAGGCGGAGCTGTCCGATTTGAAGTCTGTCAAAAATCGACTGAGCCGCACAGATAAGCTCCGCGTCCGCAGCGGGCGACTGAGTTCCGTAAACCTCAAGTCCGAACTGGTGGAATTCACGCAGTCTGCCTGCCTGAGGCTTTTCGTAGCGGTAGCAGGAAACAAAGTAGCTTGCCTTTATCGGCAGACCTTCGTTTTCGAGAGCGTGCTCAAGCACGGCTCTTGCCGCACCTGCCGTACCCTCTGGGCGCAGGGTCACGCTTTCGCCGCCCTTTGTGTCGAATGTGTACATTTCCTTTTGCACAACGTCGGTAGTCTGACCCACCCCCCTTGCAAAAAGCTCGGTGTGCTCAAACACGGGGGTGCGTATCTCACGAAATCCGTATGCCTGAGATTCTTTTCTCATTATATTTTCAACAAACTGCCAGCGATAGCTTTCCTTGGGCAAAACATCTTCCGTTCCCTTAATTTTCTTTGTGATAAGAGCCATATATTATCTCCTCCGCTGTTTTGTGTTTCTTATGCTATGTATTTCTGCTAATTGTACCATAAAACCCTTAAAAACGCAATAATCGGGCGGCACAAAACACCGCCCGAAAATTCTCGATATAATTTTCCGCTTACCGCAAAATATCTTTATTTTAATATATTTCTCCAGTCAAGATCTCCTCTTTCAAGACCATGGATAAGCACTTCGGCTGTCGCAATATTGGTCGCAACGGGAATATTGTGCATATCGCAAAGGCGAAGCATATTCATATCGTTAGGCTCATTTGGTTTTGCACTGAGCGGGTCGCGGAAAAACAAGAGCATATCTATCTCGTTGCAAGCAATTCTTGCGGCAATCTGCTGGCTTCCGCCCTGTGAACCCGCAAGGAATTTTTGTATCGTAAGACCCGTAGCTTCGCTTATCATCTTACCCGTAGTACCTGTTGCACAAAGATTATTACGGCTCAAAACACCGCAGTACGCAATACAAAACTGTACCATAAGCTCTTTTTTCTCATCATGAGCAATAAGGGCAATATTCATAACCAAATCCTCCAAACATAATTTTTAAGTTATAATCCAATATACCAATATGTATCGTCAGCCTCTAAACGCAAGAGGGACTCTCTTGCCGAAAACCCTAAGCGCCAAGCAGTCAAACACCGACGAGGCCGCGCTCCAGTTAAGACCGGCTGCGCCTCTCTGCATAATAACCGAAATTCTGACATCAAACGGCACAAGCGCAATAAGTCTTGTCTGCGCCGCATCTATAACATCGTCAAGATCCCTGTAAAAGCCAAGCTGTGAAAAAATCTTGTAGTCAAATTTGTTTATAACAAGACGCATCTTTCCGACTCCGAGCGCCTCAAGCTTTTTTCTCACCTTCACAGCGCCCCTGACGCTCGTCGGTTCAGCGTTGCAAACGATGAGCGCTTTGTCTGCGGGCGCCGCCGCGGTAACAAAGGCCGAGCCGATGCCTGCGGGCGAATCAATCAAAACTATGTCGTAATCGCCTTTTAGTCCGTCAACAAGCTGTTTAAACACGGAGGGGCTAAGCTCGTTTTCTGCGTCAAAAGGAGCCGCCATAAGATATAGGTTGTCATTGTTCTTGCTTTTGTAAACGGCGTCCTGCGGAGAACAGTTTCCGCACACCGCGTCGGAAGCGTCAAAAAGAATATCCTGCTCCATATCAAGCATAATATCAAGGCCTCTCATACCGCAGTCGCAGTCAATGAGGAGCACTTTTTTGCCTTGCTTTACCAAAGCTACGGACAAACAAATACACACGGTAGACTTTCCCGTGCCTCCTTTGCCCGACGCAACAACTATCACATTATCCATAATAATACTACCTCTGCTATATTCTAACACAAAATTTACTAAAGAGCAACAAAACCGAAATAATTTTGCTTCCAAATTTTTTGTAGGTATTTTATGCATAGTAGCTAAATTTTTCATTGTTTTTTTGCTACTTGCACAAGTAAAAATATAAACTGCCGCAAAATAATAACATATTAATTCAATATGCACCGTTCATTACGCGCATAAAACCTCAATCAGGCATTGTTTCGCACTATTTATTCTTAAAATACTCATCAAGCAAATCCTTTGCCACCTGCATCGAGTACTTTCCCTTGGCGCCGTGCTCGATAACAACGGCTACGGCAACCTCGGGGTTGTCATAAGGAGCGTAGCATATAAACGTCGTGTGGTCAGAGCCCGAATTTTCCGCCGTACCCGTCTTTGCGGCAACCTTTACCTTGTAATTTCCGAACATCGAGTACGCCGTACCGTCCGTGCTCTGCGTAGTTTCAAGCATTGCGTTTTGTACGATGTCGAGGTTTTTCTGCGATACTCCGCAGTCGTCTGTAACTTGGGGCGTTGAATAATCCTCAAGCACGGTGTTTCTTTCATAGTCCGTCACTTTGCTTACCACATGAGTTTTAAGCCTTGTGCCGTCATTTGCAAGCGTTGCCGCATAGGTTGCAAGCTGAAGCGGAGTAAATGCGTTGTCCGACTGACCTATTGCCGCCTGAACGGTGTTTCCCGGCATCCAGCTTTTGCTGTCGCGCCCTGCAAGCGTTCCCTTTGACTCTTCGATTTCTATCCCCGTGTATTCTCCCAGCCCGAATCTTTCAGCGTAAAGGTACATCGTGTCGATGCCGAGAAGTCTGCCTACCTCGGCGAAAAAGTAGTTGCATGACTGCGATATTGCGCCCGTTACATTTTCGTTGCCGTGATAATGCATACAATGAACAACATTGGTCGGATAATAGTCATATTCCTGTTTGCAGAAAATTTCCGTATTCTTTGTGATTGTCTTTTCCTCAAGCGCCGCCGAGGCAACGCATGGTTTGAAAACCGAGCCGCAGGCAAAACTGCCGACGGAAATTCGGTTGTACATCGGGGAATTCTTATCATTAGAAAGCTTTACATAATAATCCCCGTACTCGCTGTACCTGTTGAGGTCGTAGGTAGGATAGCTTGCGGCGGCAAGCACCGAAAAATCATTTACCGAAAGCATCACAGCCGCACCGGTTTCGCAGTCCTCGCCGTATCCGCTTTTTCCGTACGCCTGCTTTTCCGAAACGCCCTGAGCCTTTGCCGCTTTTATGTTTTTCGCAAGCGACTTTACGGCGGTTTTTTGCAATTTGCTGTCAAGCGTGAGATACACCGTGCTTCCGGGCTTTGAGTCTATGGTTTCGACCGTATCAACTATCGCTCCGTCCGAATTGCGTTTTATTATTTTCATACCGCCCTCGCCCTTGAGCTGTTCTTCAAAGGCAAGCTCTATGCCGAACTTTCCTATACTGTCGTTGAGCGAATACTCCTTTTCGCTGTCCGCAAGTGATTTGTACTCCTCCTCTGTCAGTGAACCGAGCGCTCCCAAAATATGCGGAGCAAGGTCGGGGTCGCTTGCACTTCTGACAAGGTAGGTCTGAACATCAATTCCGCTTATTCCCTGCGTATTTTCGCTTACGGCGCTGACCGTATCCCGCTTAATATCCTTTGCGAAAACATAGGGATTCGAGTTTGAATAATTCGTAAGCTCCATATTGTAGTGCACCGACGCAAGGTTTCTCTGCTCATCAAGCGTGAGTGATTTATCAATATCATAGCGTTTTATAAGCTCGTCAAAGCAATTTTTCGCCGATGTGTTTTCGTCAAGACCTAAATAATCGTCCGACAAAAGGGTTTTGATTTCATCGTCCGCGTCCTCTTTATATGCGGGCGCACCGTCAGCAATTTTAACAGGCAGCACATCTTCCCAGCCGTCGCCAGTTATTTTGAGAATATTCATAAGCGCAAGCAAATTGGTATCAAGCAAATCTTCTTCGGCGTAGAGTTTATCAACAACAATCTTGTAATGCGTGGTGTTTACGACAAGCCCAACGCCGTTTTTATCGAGAATTTCACCCCTTACGGCGGCGGTTTTTACCGTGTAGCTCGTTGAACTTTTAGCAATTTCGCTGTACATAGAGCCGTTTATGAGCTGCCAGCTTGCGAGCCTTGCGACAAACACGGCAAAGAATACTATGGTAATTGTAATACACACCGTGATTGTTGTTTTGGTGTATTTTTTGTCGTATTTATTTTTGCGTAGTTTTTCAATCCGTGTATGCATTAAATCACCGTTTTATAAATGCACTAAGCAGACTATGCGCCGTGGTGCTGTTTCTTAAAGCTGTTGTGAATAAACCTTGTCAAAAAGTTAACGGGAATAAACATTAAAGCCGTATATACAATCCGTGAAATATAGTTGTTTGCAAACAGCGCTCCGAGGTTTCCGATTCCCGCAAAAACCTTAAACAAAAGAAAGTACAGCAATATGAGCACCGTCACCGAAGCCGCAGAGTATACAAACGACGACAAAACTCCCGGCACAAAATACGCTTCAAATATATGTGCCTCAAAGTAGCACAGCAGAGTAAGCGCTATTGCGAAATATCCTATACCGCCGCTTGACGCAATGTCTGTAAGAACGCCGCAGACCGCACCGAGCACAAGAGAAGGTATTTTTTCTTCAACACTTGCAACCGACAGCGCGAACGGCACAAGCAAAAGCGGCTTTGAGCCGAAAATTTCAGGCATAAGGCCGGGCGTCGCCTGCAAAACATAGAGCAGTATTATCAGAATAGAGTAGGCAAAATATTTAAAAAACACAAGCTTTTTCATTGCGTGTCCTTAACCTCGCCTTTCGTGTCAAAATCCGTAATCACGGCGGCGTCGGTTATCGTTTTGATGTCCTCATACGGCTCAATCACCGCATATCTCGATATGTCGTAGGAATCAAACCTGATTTCTTTTACCTTGCCTATAATTAAATCACCCGGATAAATCCCCCCGATACCCGATGTAACAACCATATCGCCCTCTTTAATCTTATTGTCTTCCGCAATTTTTGTAAGGCTCGTAAGGTTTTGGTCGCACAGTACGGCGCTTCCGCTGACAATTCCGCTGTCGCCCGACTGTTTGTCTATCGCCCCCGCCTTTGTTTCGGGGGACAGAATCGTCTTTACCCTGCAGGTGGTCAAATCCGCCCTGCACACCCAGCCGACAAGTCCGTTTTCCGTAATTACGGGATTGTTGACCTCAACGCCCGAACTTGTCCCGATGTTAAGTGTAAACGAATAAAAATCATCGTTTGCGTCACGCATAATAACGGACGCGGGCAAAATTTTGTAGGAGGGATTTTCCTTTTTTAAATCATAATAATTCCAAAGCTTCTCGTTTTCTTCCTTTATATCGTAATAGTCCGAAAGCTGTTTTCTAAGCTCTGCATTTTCCCGCCTGAGCTTTTCGTTTTCTTCCAAAAGCTCGTCGTAACTAACAGTATCGGCACTCGCCGCCGCCTGCGCCGAAACCGTGAAAAGCCCGTTTGTAATGCCGTTTATAACGCTCGGTATTACAGAATTTTCACCGATTGACAAAACGGACAGACAGCAAAGTATTGCAAGAGTTATAGCAAGCGCTTTAATATTTCTGTTATGTAAATGCTTCATAATCTACCACACAATCAGGCAGGCCGCGGCAAAACCGCCGCCCGCTGTACTTTTTAAATCATCTGTTGTGCTTATACTGTATGCCTGCGGGCTTTCCAAGTCTTTTTCCCGCTCCGTCAACAACACAGTCAAGCGGTCTGTCGGCAATGTGAACGGGCATACCCGTCTGCTGCATAACAAGCATATCGATTCCCCTGAGCAACGCTCCGCCTCCCGTGAGCATAATGCCCCTGTCGATAATATCCGCAGAAAGCTCGGGCGGAGTTTTTTCAAGCGTCGTTTTTATCGCCTCGATAATCGTCATCAGCGGGTCAGCCAGTGCGTCACGCACTTCCGCCGCCGTAATTGTAATATCCTTGGGCAGGCCGTCAATCAGATTTCTGCCCTTTACGACAAGACTCTTTTCATCCTGATAGGGATAAGCCGATCCGATTTTAATTTTAATCTCCTCGGCCGTTCTCTCTCCTATCAAAAGATTGTACTTTTTCTTGATGTAGGTGGAAATAGCTTCGTCAAACTTATCTCCCGCAACACGCACCGAGCACGCCGTTACAATATCGCCGAGAGAAATCACGGCAACCTCGCTTGTTCCTCCGCCTATGTCCACAACCATGCTTCCTATCGGCTCGTCCACGGGCATTCCCGCACCGATTGCCGCCGCCATGGGTTCCTCAATCAAAATCACAGGCGGCTTTGCGCCTGCTTCATACGCGGCGTCCTCTACCGCCTTGCGTTCAACCTCGGTGACGCCTGTGGGCATACATATTATCACTCTGGGTTTGCTGAATATGCCCGGCTTAACCGACTTTTTAATAAAATGCTGAAGCATTTTTGCGGTTATCTTAAAATCGGCGATAACTCCGTCCTTTAACGGTCTGACCGCAACTATTGAGCCGGGTGTTCTGCCTATCATATCCTTTGCCTGAGAACCTACCGCAAGCACATTATCGCTTCTCATATCAACCGCCACAACCGACGGCTCTCTGAGTATGATTCCCCTGCCCTTAATGCACACAAGGGTGTTTGCCGTACCTAAATCAATTCCTATATCCTTTGAAAACGAAAACATATCAACAGCTCCTTACCTGCCGTTTATTTGCATTTTTATTATATTATCACAGCATTGCGGCTTCAACAATTTTATGTCGAAATAATGCGTAAAACCGCCGTGCAGGCGAAGCGCCACCGTTTATATGGTACAACTTGCCTATTATATTATTTTAACATCTTATCCGGTTTATTGCAATTACTTTTATTTTTTGTTATTATACTTATTATAAACAATCGAACAGCGGATATTTTCTGCAAAACACAAAACACTTTGAGAGGTTAATATGGCTTGGTTTTTTACACGGCAAAACATAAAGGGCGACACATACACCGTCACGGGAGAAAACGCAAAACACATCTCTAAGGTACTTCGTATGAGAGCGGGCGAAGAGCTTACTCTCGTTACACCCGATAAAACTCAATGTTTATGCGAAATTGCAAACATCGACACGGACGGAGTAACCGTAAAAATCAAGACAAAATCACCTTGTCAAAACGAACCGAGCGTATTTATAACGCTGTATCAGGCGCTTGTAAAGGGCGACAAGATGGATTATATAATCCAAAAATGCGTTGAACTCGGAATCAGCAGGATAGTGCCTACGGTATCCGCGCGGTGCGTTTCCCGTCCCGACCAAAAGTCGCTTTTAAAAAAGCAGGAAAGATGGCAGAAAATCGCCCTCGGAGCCGCTATGCAGAGCAGACGGGGAATTATTCCCGAGGTGTGCCCCTGCGTTTCGTTCGAACAGGCGGCCGAGCTTACAAAACAAAACGACAAAACGATAATTTTTTACGAAATGGGCGGGGAACGCATCTCTGATATTTTGTCGGCGTCCACGGGCAGTCCTCTGAAGAATATAGGTGTGTTCATCGGAAGTGAGGGGGGCTTTGAGCAAAGTGAGGTTGAGCTTGTCACCCGATCGGGCGGATGTGCGGCAACGCTGGGAAAAAGAATACTGAGAGCCGAAACCGCGCCGCTTGCGGCATTGTCGGTAATTATGTATCAAACGGGCAACTTTGATTTATAGGGGAGAAACAAAAATGATAGGAATTATATGCGCCATGCAAATAGAAGCCGACGGCATAATTAAGCTGTGCAGTAATATTGTAAACGAAAGATTTGCAAAAATGGATTTCACTCTGGGAACTCTTTACGGCAAGGAAGTCGCCGTAGTGGTGTGCGGAGTGGGTAAGGTTAATGCGGCGATGTGCACGCTTATGATGATAGAAAAATACCGTCCCGAGCTTATTTTAAACAGCGGTGTTGCGGGCTCGCTTTCTCCGATAGCGGGTATCGGCGATATTGTTATAGCGACTAAAACAGTAGAACACGATATGAACACTACTGCGCTCGGCGAAAACAGAGGAGAAATTTCTTTTCCCGACGGAATGGTAACATTTTTTGAATGCAGCAAAAAGGCGTCAAACCTGCTTTACTCCGTATGCTCAAAAATCCCCGACACAAAAACTGTTCAGGGAATTATCGCAAGCGGCGATATTTTTATTTCCGAGAGAAAGGCAAGACTTAAAATCAACGACCGCTTCGGTGCGATTGCCTGCGAAATGGAGGGTGCCGCAATAGGTCATGTATGCGTGAGATGTTCGGTGCCTTATGCGATTATAAGGGCGATTTCGGATGATTTAGAGGAAAATGAGGGTATGGATTTTGTAAAATTCTGCAAACTTGCGAGTAAAAAGACCGTCACCGCCGTAAGTGAATTTATAAAGGCGTGGTAACTTTTCTTAAATAAAGTGTTTCTATTGACAAAAACGCTTTATTTAAGTAAAATTAGTAATTAGCCGCAATATGACTATTTTTTAATGTATCGTCGGTTTTACCGACTTAGACTTTTTAAGGGGAGATATATAATGCAGCTTACAGGCGCAGAAATCATTTGTGAATGTCTGCTGGAGCAGGGAGTTGACACCGTATTCGGTTATCCCGGCGGTGCTGCGCTCAATACATACGACGCGCTCTACAAATACAGCGACAGAATTAACCACATTCTCACGGCTCACGAACAGGGAGCTTCTCACGCCGCAGACGGCTATGCGCGATCAACCGGCAAAACAGGCGTTGTTATCACAACATCGGGTCCCGGAGCGACAAATATCGTAACAGGTCTTGCAACGGCAAACATTGACAGCGTTCCCGTAGTTGCGATTACAGGCAATGTAACAACGGACCAACTCGGCAGGGACAGCTTTCAGGAGGTTGACATTGTAGATATTGTCAAGCCCATTACAAAAGCAAGCTATCTGGTTGAAAAAGTAGAGGATCTTGCCGATACTATCCGCAAGGCGTTTGCTCTTGCGCAGGACGGACGAAAAGGTCCCGTGCTTGTTGACGTGCCGAAGGATGTAACTGCGAATAAAACCGAATTTACAAAGCAGGAGCCGAAAAAGCCCGAGCTTTTTGAAATAAAAAATCCCGACAGCATAAGAAGGGTTCAGGAGCTTATCAGAAATTCCAAGCGCCCCATGATCTACGCCGGCGGCGGTATCCTGAGCGCCAACGCAAGCCCCGAATTTAAGGCGTTTGCGGAGCTTATCGACGCACCCGTGTGCTCATCGCTTATGGGACTGGGATGTATCCCCGCAAGCCACCCGCTATTTGTGGGCAACATCGGTATGCACGGCGGATATGAAACGGGAATGGCAACGGCGGAATGTGACCTTATGATTGCCTGCGGAGCAAGGTTCTCCGACCGTGTTGCGGGCGACCGTGAAAAATTCGGCGAACAGGCTAAAATCGTTCAGCTTGAAATCGACGAAAAGGAAATCAACAAGAACGTCCATGTCGACGAGTATGTTCTCGGCGATGTAAAGGATATTTTGATTGCGCTCACCGTCGGACTTGATAAGCAAAGCCACAGCGAATGGCTCGCAAAAATTGAGGAGTGGAAGCACCACTTTGACGGTGCAAGACCCACCGACAGCCGCTATCCCAGACCGCAGGATATTTTGCAGGCAATAAACGAAATCAAGGCTGACGATGATATAATAGCAACCGATGTAGGTCAGCATCAGATGTGGGTTGCGCAGTACTGCAAAATTGAAAAGAACAAAACGCTTCTGACATCGGGCGGAATGGGAACAATGGGATTCGGCATGGGAGCCGCGATCGGAGCGCAGTCGGCGCACCCCGACAAGCGTGTTTTCCTTATTACGGGCGACGGAAGCTTTCATATGAATTTAAACGAGCTTGTTACGATGAAGTCGTATAACCTGCCTGTCGTAATTGTAATTATGAACAACAGCGTTTTGGGTATGGTAAGGCAGTGGCAGAAGCTGTTTTACTCAAGCCGCTTTTCACAGACAGACCCGCACAGAGCAACTGATTTCATAAAGCTTGCAAACGCTTTTGGAATTGACGGAATGAAAATCACAAAGCCCGAGGAAATCAAGCCGGTTTTACAGCAGGCGTTTGACCTTAAAAAGCCAGTTGTTGTCGAGTGTGTAATCGACCCCGACGAAAACGTGCTTCCGATGATTCCTCCGGGAAAAACGGTAAACGAAATTATAACCGAAATGTAATTATATAAAGGCAGGCTGTTGGCTTTCTGACGCCTGCCTTATAGTATGGATACGGAGATTTATTATGACAAAAGGTGAAATCGCAAAGCAAAATTTTGAAAGCGGCTTAAACTGTTCGCAGTCCGTACTGCTTGCTTTTTGTGACGAACTCGGCTTTGACAGGGAAATCGCAATGCTGATTTCCGCCCCTTTCGGAGGAGGAATGGGAAGACTGCGTGAGGTTTGCGGAACGGTAAGCGGAATGTATATGGCACTGGGACTTGCTTCACAGGGAAAATCAAAGGCTGACCTGTACAAAGATGTGCAGGCGCTTGCGGATAAATTCAAGCAGGACAACGGCTCTGTAATCTGCCGCGAGCTTCTCGGACTTCGCATCAAAGGCAAGGATTCTCCCGTTCCCGAAGAGAGGACCGAATCCTATTACAAATCACGCCCCTGTTCAGAACTTTGCCGCTACGCCGCAGATTTGCTTGACGGTTTTTTGAAAAACAAAGGAGTTTGCAATGAACAGCAAAGCAATTAAACTTCTTGCTCTCGACCTTGACGGAACATCACTTACAGACAGCAACACGCTTTCGCCCTCGGTAAAGCTTGCTATACAAAGAGCCGCTCAAAGCGGCATTGAAATTGTCGCCGCAAGCGGCAGACCGTACGCTTCAATGCCGGGCAGTATCCTTGAAATAGAGGGGATTAACTACGCCGTCACATCAAACGGCGCCGCCGTTCACGATAAAACAGGCAGGCGCATCCGCTCCTGCACAATGAAAGAAAACGATGTTAAGTCTATCCTTGAAATGACGGCAGAACACGACCTGATTTTAGAGGCGTTTGTGGACGGGCAAACCTATACTGACAAAAGGTATGTCGAAAACCCCAAAAAATACGGCTGCAGCGACGCCTATGTTGATTATGTAAGAGCGTCACACGGGCATATCGACGATATGAGGGCATTTATAATAAATCACATAAATGAGCTTGACAGCGTTGAAATTGTGTGTACCGACAAAGCACTCAGAACCGAACTGAGAACACTTGCAGAAAAGAATTTAAGCGGTGTTTTCGTTACTTCATCGTCGGAAAATTTTATTGAATTTATGGACAATGACGCAACCAAAGGCAATGCGGTAGGCTGGATCTGCAAAAAACTTGACATAAACCTGAATGAAACCTCCGCCTGCGGAAACGCCGACAACGACGCCGATATGATAAGGCAGTCGGGGCTCGGTGCGGCGGTAGAAAACGCAACAAGACTTTGTATTGACTGTGCTGACATAATCGTCCCCTCAAACAACAAAAACGGCGTTGCACGGCTGATAGATATAATACTTGAGCGAAACAAAAACGGCTGACTTTACAAATGTCAGCCGTTTAGCTTTTTATTATTTGATGTAATTCCGGTAATAATATTATTCTTCGGTTATCATTTCTATACCCTGCTGTAAATTATCGTAGCTTATCATACCAACGGCATAGGTGATGAAATTTCCGTCGCTGTCAACGAAGAAAGTCATCGGAAGCGAACTTGCGCCGTAGGTATAAGCGGCGTTTCCCTCGGTGTCGTACAGCACGGGAAATGTGTAGCCCTCTTCATGAATAAACTTTTTAGCCGCATCAAGCGATTCACGGTCGCTTGACGTCATATTTACCATCAAAAACTGAACATCCTCGTATTCTCTGAACGCGGTTTCAAAGTGGGGCATTTCCGATTTGCAGGGAGGACACCAGCTTGCCCAAAAATTAACGACAACGGGCTTTCCCCTGTAATCCGACAGCTTTACCTTGTTTCCGTTTTCGTCAACCACCTCAAAATCGGGTGCCGCGTTGCTTGTTTGGCTCTGAGAACCGCTCGGCTCTGTCTGAACATTTGTTATGTTTTTCGGACTGTATTCCTTGCTCAGCACAGTGTACAAATATGCCGCTCCCGCAAACAAAACAACAAAAACCGCCGCGCCTATTATCCACAATTTATTTTTCTTCATCTCGACACACGCCTTTCACAAGTTACTTTTTACCGCTTATGACAGTAGAGAAATCAGCCTGCCCAAAAGTCCTGTCATCATAAGTACTCCGACAATTACAAGAATTGAACCGCAGATTATATTGATTACCTTGTAATTTCGTTTAATAAAGTTGAACGCACCCTTCAGTTTTTCGATAAGCAAAGCGCTTGCAACAAACGGAACACCGAGCCCAAGCGAGTAAATGAAAAGCATCAAAACGCCCGAAAGCACATGTCCCTGCTGCGACGCAAGCATAAGCGCCGAACCTAAAAACGCCCCTACGCACGGCGTCCATCCGATTGAGAACACCATTCCGAAAAGAAGAGCCGAGAAAAATCCCATTTTTTCTTTTTTTACCGATTTGCCCATACCCTTAAAAATTCCTATTTTAAAGACTCCCAGAAATTCAAGGCCGAACACCAACACAACAAGACCCGTAATAATGTTTACAACAGTCTGATACCTGCTTAAAAGCCCTCCGAGAGTCCCCGCAAGCGCGCCCATAAGCACAAATACAATCGTAAAGCCAAGAACAAACCCGAGGGAGTTTTTAAGGGTTTTTAATGTGCTCTGCTCTCCGCCTCCCGCAAAATAAGAGACATACACGGGCAGCATCGGTAAAAGACACGGGGAAATAAATGTTATAAAGCCTTCCAAAAACGCAATAAAGTACTGCATATTGCCTCCTTATACCGTTTCTCCCCTGTATGTGTTTATGCCGCCTATGTTTTTAACCTTTGTGTACCCTTTGTTTTCAAGAAACCTCTGAGCCTGTGCGCTTCTTGCTCCGCTGAGGCAATGCACAAAAATCGCCGTGTCCCTTTCGGGTATTTTTTCATCTATCCCGTCAAGCTGATCAAGAGGCAGATTTAAGCTGTCGGGTATATGACACCCAGCATATTCCTCCTCTGTACGCACATCAAGCAAAACGGCGTCTTTTGTCTGTCTGAACTCCTCTACGCCCTTGTTTATATCATTAAATCCCAAAAAATCAAAAAACATTTTTATTCCTCCTTTATTTCCTATGCTTATATTTTATAGTTTTTTCAATATTATTCCGTGACTTAATCACAAACGAATGTTTTGATGCTTTACACTTTCCGTATTTTACAAACAATTCAAAAACAAAAGGGAAACAGAATTTCCTCTGTATCCCTCTCCGAATTTTTCTGTTTTTACAAAAGCTCGTCTGTTTCAATGCGCTCATAGGAAAATCCGTTTAATGTGAGCCTGTCGCCGTCAACCGTGTACTCGTATTCGTCCGACATTTCACCCTCCATGCTGTACTTTGCCGTCAGAACCGAACCGTCGGCGGTGTAAGCCGCATAAGTGAACATCGTATTGTACTGGTTTTGATACATCAGACCGCTCTCGTCAAAATAAAAATACTCCTCATCCTCCGACTTCCACGCTCCGACCAAATTTTCATCCGCCTTTGAATTGCTCAAATCGGGCTTGCAGTTAAAGTTTTCGATTTTCTGCATAGTCAGAGTTGAGTTATCGTCGGTTTTTGTAAGAGTAATCTTTGAATTGTCATCAGATACGGCATAGGTGTATTCTCCGTTAATGCCGAACAGCATTTGCGAAGTAAAGGTTTTTTTGCCGTCATCCTCTTTAATTTCATATTTTGCGTAATAGCCCGTATTGTCAATCGCTATCGCACCCTTGCCCCCGCCGTTAAAGCAAAAAGCAAAGTGTTCAAACTGAGATCCCGTGCCGTCAACAATCTTCCATGCGCCCTCAAACTCATCTCCGTCTTTGTACACAGTTGCAAACGGAAGTTCGCTTTCGCCGAAACTTAGGCTTTCTCCCTTTTCCGCCGCTGCGGACTGAGTATCAGACTGCGAAGACTGCGACGCTTTGCTTGTGCTGTCCGTGCTGTTTGACGAAGCTTTATCGTCCTGACAGCCCGAAAAAAGAGCCGTTACGGCAATAAGCAGCGCCATAACCGTATAAATCTTTTTCATTTTAACCGTCCTCCGGATATTTATAAAACGCGGCACAACCCGTATTTCGGAAAATACCGATAAGTTAATTTTATATTTTTAACAGCTTTGTGTCAACCCGAAAAATAATTTATAAAATTTAATTTTTTTATTGCGAAAGTACAAGCTATTTGATATAATAAAAGTTAATAAATTAGAGATTTAAAAAATTTGTAAGACGGAGGAGAATTATGCTGAATACTAACTATAACGAAAAATTCGGCAAAGAAGGACTTACCTTTGACGATGTTCTTCTTATACCGGGTGAATCTGATGTTGAGCCCAAAAATGTTGATGTTTCAACGCACCTTACCAAAACAATAAAACTCAACACCCCTCTTATGACAGCCGCAATGGACACCGTTACCGAAACGGCGATGGCTATCGCTATCGCAAGAGAAGGCGGTGTGGGAATTATCCATAAAAATATGTCGATAGAGCGTCAGGCCGACCAGGTTGACAGAGTAAAAAGAAGTGAAAACGGCGTTATTGTAAACCCGTTTTTCCTCTCACCCGAAAACACCGTAAGAGATGCTGATGAGCTTATGGGAAAATACAAGATTTCCGGCGTGCCTATCTGCAAGGACGGAAAGCTTGTGGGTATTATAACAAACCGTGACCTCCGCTTTATGACAGGTGCTGATTTTGCTCAGCCGATTTCCGCTGTTATGACGCACGAAAACCTCGTAACCGCACCTGTCGGCACAAATCTCAAGCAGGCGCAGGAGATTCTGCGCAAGCACAGAATCGAAAAACTTCCTATCGTCGGCAACGACGGAAGTCTTAAAGGTCTTATTACAATAAAAGATATTGAAAAGAGCGTTCAGTATCCCAACTCTGCCCGTGACGACAAGGGCAGACTACTCTGCGGCGCCGCAATCGGAGCAACCGCAGACGTACTCGACAGAGTTGCGGCTCTTGTTGACGCACAGGTTGATGTTGTTGTTCTTGATTCGGCTCACGGCCACAACTCAAATGTTGTAAACTCTGTTGCGAGAGTTAAAAAGGCTTATCCGAACCTTCCTCTTGTTGCAGGAAACATCGCAACCGCCGAAGCCGCAAAGGCTCTTATCGACGCAGGCGCAGACGCAGTTAAGGTCGGCATAGGACCCGGCTCAATCTGCACAACAAGAATAGTTGCAGGTATCGGCGTTCCGCAGATAACAGCAATTTATGATGCGGCGTGTGAGGCTTCAAAATACTCTATTCCGATTGTCGCAGACGGCGGAATCAAGTACAGCGGCGACATTGTAAAGGCTCTTGCCGCCGGCGGAAACGTAGTTATGGTCGGCTCACTTGTTGCAGGCTGCGAGGAAAGCCCCGGAGATAATGAAATTTATCAGGGCAGACAGTTTAAGGTTTACAGAGGCATGGGAAGCCTCGGCGCAATGGGCAAAGGCAGCGCCGACAGATATTTCCAGGCAAGCAACAACAAGTATGTTCCCGAGGGCGTTGAGGGCAGAGTACCGTACAAGGGTATGCTTTCCGATACAGTTTACCAGCTTATGGGCGGTCTGCGTGCAGGCATGGGATATACAGGCTGCGCTACAATAGAGGAACTTCACCGCAAGGCGAGATTCGTTCAGATTTCCGGCGCAGGTCTTCGTGAGAGTCATCCCCACGACATTCAGATTACAAAGGAAGCTCCCAACTACTCATACAACTTCAGCTAAACGTGAAATTTTGCGTAAACCCGATTAAAGCGCAAACAATAATAAAAATACTGAAATTAAGCCAAGCTGACAGCAAAATTTCAGCTTGGCTTTTTTAAACAGAATCATCATAAAATACTACTGTAAAGGGTGTGCTCAAATGTACAGACTCGGAATTGACCTCGGAGGCACAAACATCGTGGCAGGCGTAGTTGACGAGGACTACAAAATAATTGCCAAAGCCTCCTGCAAAACAGCAGTACCCCGCCCCGAAAGCGAAATTTGCGACAGCATGGCGGAGGTTGCGCAGAAAGCAATTGAAAAAGCAAAGCTTACAATGGATGATATTGACTCAATAGGCATCGGCGTACCGGGTGCGGTAAACCCGAAAACGGGAATTATTGAGTATTCGGCAAACCTCTTCTTCCACAACTGGGAGGTTGTTGATATGATGGAGGAGCGTTTGGGCAAAAAGGTCAGAATTGAAAACGACGCAAACGCAGCCGCTCTGGGCGAATACCTCGCCGGCAGCGCAAAGGGCGCTAAAAATGCCGTTGCTATTACTCTCGGCACGGGAGTCGGCGGCGGAATAATCATAAACGGAAAAATATACAGCGGTTCAAACTTTGCGGGCGCAGAGCTCGGCCATATGGTCATCGTAAAAGACGGCAAGGAATGTGCCTGCGGAAGAAGAGGCTGCTGGGAAACCTACGCTTCGGCAACCGGTCTTATTAACCTTACAAAACAAAAAATTCTTTCCGAAAAGCTCGAATTCAGCTATATGCTCAAGCTTTGCGACGGAGATATAAACAAGGTAAACGGCCGAACCGCTTTTGATGCAATGCGTGACGGCGACCCGACCGCAAAGGCTGTTGTCGAGGAATATATAAGCTACCTTTCATGCGGACTTGTAAACATTATCAACATATTCCAGCCCGATGTTCTCTGCATCGGAGGCGGAATTTCAAACGAGGGCGAAAATCTGCTCGCTCCCGTGCGCGCATATGTTGAACGAGAAAGATACACAAAGCACAATGACAAGCAAACCTTGGTTTGCACCTGCACTCTCGGCAATGATGCAGGCATTATCGGCGCCGCATACCTCGACTGACGGTGTTATTAATTCGGCGAAGGGCGCACACTCCAAATCAATTATTTAAACCTGCCGAAACACGGCACAGTGGATTTTTCTGCCGCTTTTGAAAAACACATCGGAATATGTGCGACTTAATTTAAAAGCTGCTTATAAAAAGTCAAGTGACTCGACATACAAACCGGGCATACAGGTCGATATTATCAAACCTTTTTGCCCGATGATTTTTGAGCAATTTCATATAAAGTAAATAAAACGGGACGGTTTTCCGCCCCGTTTTATTTATGCCGAATTTTTACAGTTTTGCCGAAATGCACGGATATTAAATGTCGAAACATTTTGACTAATAAGAATAACAATTGACATTTTATGCTTTATATGGTAAAATTTATACAAATATGGCGGCTTCAAGGAGAATATTTATGTTAAAAAACCTGCACCGTGTATTTTGTTCATTAATTGCGATATTGCTTGTAATCCTAAATATCATTTCTGTGGGGGGCGTATTCAAGGACTTATGATTATTGGTTCACCATAACAAACAGCTACGGCGAATGTTATGACAGAGGTTTTTTGCTTGCGTATGATAAATCCGACCCTTCTTTTTTGAGTGAGTATTCTTACAATATAGGTCCCGGTACCTATACCGTATCAATAACAAATGAAACCACGGGCGAAGAGTGCGCTTCGACCGAGTGGAGTTATATGCCCGAGGATGTGGAATCCTCCGAAGATATTTTTATAAGCTTTGACACCGATACGGGGGAACTGACTGTCACGGATTTATCGGAGCTTTCCGAATTCCTAAACTCCAAATACGAATACACCGTTGAAAACAGCGGCGGAGAAACAGTCAAAAGCGGTTATCTCGACTATGACCCCTACTTAGATAATTTTCCTTTCTTTGTTTATGCCGATATGCTTGCGCAGGACACCTACAAAATCACCGTTGCCGACGCCGAAACCGATCAGGTGTGTGCGACGGCTGAATGGGTATACACAGGGGACAAACCCGACTGCTATAAGGATATTTATATTAACTTTGACTCGCGGCTTCTTGAAATTGAGGTCGAATGCAGCGAAGAAAGCTACTATGTTCCGCCCGAAAACTTCCTCTATTCCTATTCAATGAAGGATGCATTGGGGGGGTGAGACCGCCTCGGGAAATCTGATTTACTGCAAAGCTCAGACCGATTATCCCTACGCAGTTTTTGCGGATATAAATTCGCAGGGAATTTATACAGTTGAAATAATCGACAATAAAAACGGATCTGTCAAGGCTTCCGCCGATTTTATGGTTACTTTAGGCTACGATTACAGCTATAATTTTGCTTGCTTTTTGTTTAATCCCGATACACGCAGGCTTAATATTAAAGCGCCAGCCGACCCTGTAAGTCTCTTTATTGAAAACAACGACACTAAAGAACCCGTGCTGCTCGACATTATGGGGCAGTACGACGAAACGGGAGATATGTATTATTATC
>CALYBP010000025.1 GCA_944415425.1 uncultured Ruminococcus sp.
TTAGATAACAAATAATTTATCAGTTAAATATTGATTGAATTGGAATATCGTGTTATAATATCATAGTATAGGCAAAATATCTGTGAAAGGATAGTTTTTGATGATAAAAGCTAATGAATACCGCACCGTTACATGCGGTGAGTTAAGAGAAGACAATATAGGTCAGCAGGTCAGAGTCGCAGGCTGGGTGGAAAACATCCGTGACCACGGCGGCGTTATGTTCCTTGACATCCGTGACCAGTACGGCGTGCTTCAGGTAGTTGTTCACAACGACGAGCTTCTGAAAAATATAAACAAGGAATGTACCGTTACTCTAAGCGGCAAGGTCGTTAAGCGTGACGAGGACACAATAAATAAAAAGATTGCCACAGGTTATGTTGAGGTTCATACGGACGATATTAAGGTTTTAGGCAAATGCAAAAATGTACTTCCTTTTGAGGTCGCAACATCAACCAACACTTCCGAGGAGGTTCGCCTTAAATACCGTTTCCTCGATTTAAGAAATCCCAAGGTTCACAACAATATTATGCTTCGTTCAAGCGTAGTTTCTTTTCTCCGCTCAAAGATGAACGAGCTGGGCTTTACCGAGATCAACACTCCGATTTTGTCCACCTCTTCGCCCGAGGGTGCAAGAGACTACCTCATTCCGAGCCGCAAGCACAAGGGTAAGTTCTACGCTCTTCCGCAGGCTCCGCAGATTTTTAAACAGCTTCTGATGGTGTCGGGCTTCGACAGATATTTTCAGATAGCTCCCTGCTTCCGTGATGAGGACGCCCGTGCGGATCGTTCGCCGGGAGAATTTTACCAGCTAGACTTTGAAATGGCTTTTGCAACTCAGGAGGATGTTTTTGATGTTGCAGAGCAGGTTCTGTATGAAACATTTAAAAAGTTTTCAGACAAGGAGGTTTCAAAGCCTCCGTTTGCCCGTATTCCATACGCTGAAAGCATGGTTAAATACGGCACCGATAAGCCGGATTTGAGAAATCCTCTTATCATTGTTGACATAAGCGATATGTTTGTTGAGACAGACTTTGCTCCTTTCAGAAAGAAAACCGTTCGCTCAATCAATGTCCCAAATGCCGCATCCCAGAGCAAAAAGTGGTTTAAAAAGATGGAGGAGTTCGCTCTTTCAATCGGTATGAAGGGGCTGGGATATGTAAAGGTGAGAGATGACCTCACGTTTGACGGTCCTATCGACAAATTCCTTAAAGAGGGCGACCGCGAGGAGCTTATCAAGAGAAACAACTCCAAAGCAGGCGATGTAATTTACTTTATCGCAGACACCGCAAAGGACGCTCCAAAGCTTGCGGGTCAGATCAGAACAGAGGTTGCAAAGCGTCTTGACCTTATCGACACAAGCCGTTTTGAGCTTTGCTTTATCGTTGATTTCCCGATGTACGAGCGTGACGAGGAAACAAATCAGATTATCTTTACTCATAATCCGTTTTCAATGCCGCAGGGCGGTCTTGACAGCCTGCTTAACAAGGATCCCGAAGAGATACTTGCTTATCAGTACGATATTGTCTGCAACGGCGTTGAACTTTCATCGGGTGCTGTCCGCAACCATGATATTGAAATTATGAAGAAAGCATTTGAGATTGCGGGATATTCCGAGGACGACCTCAAGGCAAAATTCTCCGCACTTTACAATGCGTTCCAGTACGGTGCGCCGCCTCATGCGGGAATGGCTCCCGGTGTTGACAGAATGCTTATGCTGCTCACAGAGGAGGAAAATATCCGCGAGGTAATTGCGTTCCCGATGAACTCAAACGCGCAGGATTTACTGCTCGGCTCACCCGGAGAGGTAACCGAACAGCAGCTTAGAGAGGTTCATATAAAATTAAGATAAAACTCAAAGGGCGAGTTGTACGGGATTATGACTTGCCCTGATTCTGTTTACAAAGGGTGGTTTTTATGGTAACAAGAGAAGATGTTGAAAACATTGCGTTGCTCTCAAAGCTTTTTGTCCCCGAAGAAGAGCTTGACAGTCTTACGCAGTCAATGCAGGAGATAATTAATTTTGCTGATGAAATAAACAAAGCCCCCGCAAGTGACGAGGCTTTTGATAATATTAATAATCTGTCAAATGTGTTCCGTGAGGATGAGGTTGTTGAGTCGTACAGCAGTGAGGAAATTCTCAGAAACGCTCCCGAACAGGCAGAAAAGCATTTCCTTGTAAGAAACAGAGAGTAAGGCGGTGCAGTAATGGGTACAATTTCAAAAATACACGAGATGCTCACATCAAAGCAGTGCTCCTGCACCGAGCTTACAAAAAGCTATCTCGACGAAATAGAAAAATCAAACGGTGAGCTTAACGCCTATGTAAATGTAACGGACGGCGAAGCTCTTAAAACGGCAGAGGCTGTTGACAAAAAAATTGCTTCGGGAGAAGAAATCGGACTGCTTGAGGGCGTTCCGATGACGCTCAAGGATAACCTTTCCACAAAGGGAATCGAAACAACCTGCTGTTCAAAGATATTGACAGGTTATAAGCCGATTTACAACGCTACGGTTTGGGATATTCTTCAGTCGCAAAACGCCGTTATGCTCGGAAAAACAAATATGGACGAGTTTGCCATGGGTTCATCGTGCGAGACATCCTATTTCGGCGGAGCGGCAAATCCGTTTAATACAAATCATGTTTCGGGCGGTTCCTCAGGCGGCGTTGCGAGCGCTGTCGGAGCAAATATTGCCGCCTACGGCTTAGGCTCCGACACGGGCGGTTCAATCCGCCAGCCTGCGTCGTTTTGCGGAATCGTAGGATTAAAGCCGACATACGGAGCTGTTTCAAGATACGGTCTTATTGCCTATGCAAGCTCGCTTGACCAGATAGGACCTATAACAAAAAGCGTTGAGGACGCCTCAATAGTTTTTGACGCAATTTCAAAGTATGATGAAAAGGACTCTACCTCAAAGGGTTACAGCGGAGATACCTATTCATCGCTTAACAATGACATAAAGGGAATGAAAATCGGCATAGCAAGAGAATACCTTGACGGCGTGCGTGACGATGTAAAGCAGGCTGTTTTAAATGCCGCAGAGGTTTACAAGTCGCTCGGCGCCGAGATAGTGTATTTTGATTTGCCTGCCCTAAAATTTGCGCTTCCCGTTTACTATATTATCGCCTGCGCCGAGGCTTCTTCAAACCTCGGAAGATACGACGGTATCCGTTACGGTTACAAGACCGAGCATTACAACGGTACTCACGATATGATTTGCAGAACACGCTCCGAGGGCTTCGGCGAAGAGGTCAAACGCAGAATCTTGCTCGGAACATATGTGCTTTCCGCAGGCTATTACGACGCTTATTACAAAAAAGCACAAAATCTGAGAGGAACAATTGTCAAGGCGTTTAACGACGCGTTTGAGCACTGTGATGTTATTCTTGCCCCCACAGTTCCGATGACAGCGTTTGAAAAGGGGCGTGCGGTATCAGACCCGATTGAAACATATCTCACCGATATTTGCACCGTTCCCGTAAATATCGCAGGATTGCCCGGCGTTTCGGTGCCGTGCGGATTTAACGCAAATGGTATGCCGATCGGTATGCAGCTTATCGGCAAGAGCTTCGGCGAAGCAACAATCCTCAATGCCGCTTACAAATATCAGCAGGCGGCAGGAGAAAACTTTAAGGATACAAAGTGGGGTGTTAAGCTGTGAAATATGAATTAGTTGCGGGTTTTGAAACCCATATTGAGCTGTCTACAAAAACAAAGATTTTTTGCGGCTGTACAACGCAGTTCGGCGGCGAACCGAATACACATTGCTGCCCTGTCTGCATAGGACTTCCCGGCACACTCCCAAAGCTTAACCGTCAGGCTGTGCGTTATGCAATTATGGCAGGTCTTGCTACTCATGGCGAGATTGCCGAAGTTTCAAAAATGGACAGAAAAAATTACTGCTATCCCGACCTTTCAAAGGCATATCAGATAAGCCAGCTTTACGCTCCGCTTTCAATAGGCGGATATGTTGAGCTCTCCAACGGCAGAAAAATCAGACTTCATCATATTCACATTGAAGAGGACGCGGGAAAGCTTATTCATCAGCACGGCGATACCTATGTTGACTATAACCGCGGCGGCGTACCTCTTATCGAAATCGTTTCCGAACCCGATATCCGTTCCATCGACGAGGCAAGGGAGTATGTCGAAAAGCTCCAGCAGGTTATGAGATACATCGGAATTTCCGACTGCAAGATGCAGGAGGGTTCTATGAGGTGCGATGTAAACATTTCGGTAAGGCCTGAGGGCAGCGAGAAATTCGGTACCCGTACCGAGATTAAAAACATGAACTCAATCAACAATATCTGCAAGGCGATGGAGTATGAGTATGAGCGCCAGGTTGATTTGATTGAGAGCGGCGGGGAAGTAGTGCAGGAAACTCTGCGTTATGATGACGCTACAAACACGACTTCCTCGATGAGAAGCAAGGAAGACGCTCACGATTACCGTTATTTCCGTGACCCTGATCTTGTTACAATCAATGTGACAAAACAAGAGGTAGAGGAAATTCGCAAGTCGCTTCCCGAGCTTCCTGCCGAAAAATGCAGACGGTATGTGCAGGAGCTTTCGCTTCCCGAAAAGGACGCTCAGCTTCTCACAAAATACAGAAATATCAGCGAGTATTTTGACAAGGCGATTGACGGCGTAAAGTCGGCAAAAACCGTTTCAAACTTTATCATCGGACAGATTTTCAGCAGACTTGAAACAGAGGCTGACAAAGAAATTTTTGATGTTGCGGTTTCTCCAGAACAGCTCAATGAGCTTGTAAAATTGCTTGACAGCGGAAAAATCCGCAACAACCTTGCAAAGGCTACGCTTGAAAAAATGCTTGACAGCGGCAAGGGCGCCCTTGAGTTTATCAGCGAGAGCGATATGGGCGGACTTGATGAAAACGCACTGCTTGAGCTTTGCAAACAGGCGGTTGAGAGCAACCCCAAAGCCGTTGATGATTATAAAAACGGCAAAGAAAAGGCAATTAAGGCCATGGTTGGCTTTGTTATGAAAAACAGCAGAGGCAAAGCTGACGCAGCCGCAGCAGAACAGAAAATTAAAGAATTGATAAGCTGATTTTACAGCACCGCACGGTAGTAAAAAGAATACCGTGCGGTGCTTTTTTTGGTAAAAAGCAACAAAATAAACAGATTTTATTATGTAATTGTACAAAAAAGCGAAAATATGTTTACTTTTTAGGTAAGTTGTGGTACTATAATAGTGGAGAGGTGATTTATAAACACCTTTTATAGCCAGTTTCAGAAAGAGGGATATTTATGAAAAAAATATTATCAGCAGCAATTGCAATAGTATTGGCGGTGTTTTCGGTTATTCCCGCATTTGCGCAGGGCTCAGATGAGCCGATAACAGACGAAGAATACACTGAATTTATGAGATTTGTCGATGCGTGTCATTACACTTTTGTTGATCCGGAACCGATAATAAATAAGACATATCCGTATTGGACGGAGGATTCAAAGCAGCGAATGGCAGTTGCCGTTGAAGAGGTAAGAGCCCGCACAATAACAACTGCTTCTCAGCTTGAGCAGGCTTATGCCGATATGTTTGAAGTTTCGTCAACGATGTATGTCGAAAAAGGTGAATTAAAATATATGTATTACCTGTTCATAAATGAAAACAACGATAACGGGTATTACAGCGATGAACTTTGGAATGAAGTGCAGCAGCTTATAACCGACGCAAAAACTGCGTATTACAGCGGAGATGAACAGCTTGTTCACCATGTGTACATAAAAATGAGAAATACATATGACGCCCTTTGCAAGTATAATACGGTATACGGTGATTTCAGCGGTGACGGCGAGTTAAATGTTGTTGATGTCACATATCTGCAAAAATATATTGTAGAGTTAACAGAATTTAATTCATCACAAAAGATGCTGTCGTATATTAACGGCGAAGATGTTAGCGGAGCGTCAATAAAAACCGCTACATATATGCAAAAATACATTGTGGGTTTGGTGACTCAGTTTGGCAACGGCCTTTTGGATAAGCTCGTTGCGGCACAGCCGCTTGTAGAGGGAGATAATATAAGAATAGTAAAGGCAGTTGATTCTAACTTAATAAGATATGAATCCGTGCTTATGTCTGAAAACGAAAACAATTGTTTATATTCAAATACCTACATGTGGTATTTCAGTCCCCAATATCAAATTTACAATACATTTGAGGTGTAATTTTAATTTAATATAGTATAAAATTTAAGGGCGTATTTGCCGCATTAACTTTAGCCTTTGTGCTTTTGTAATGCATTGGCAAATACGCTCTTGTTTTATAAAAAAGCAAATGCTCTGATTTTGGCAAAGCATTTGCTTTTAAAATATTAAGAAGGATTAAAAAAAGCAAGTTTTGTTAATATAACTTATTCAAGATTTGTGTATCCCATAAGGCTCTCGTCAACCTCTTTTGCAACATCTCTGCCCTCACGGATAGCCCAAACAACAAGCGATTGACCCCTGTGCATATCTCCTGCGGCAAAGACGTTTTTAACATTGGTTTTGAAAGAACCGTCCGCAGTTTTTACATTTGTTCTTTCGTTTGTTTCAACTCCGAAGGCTTTTGTTACATAGCTTTCGCTTCCGAGAAATCCTGCGGCAATAAGCACAAGTTCAACATCCACATTGTACTCTGAGCCTGCGATCTCTTTCATAGTAAGTCTGCCTGTCTTTTTATCCTTTACAGGTTCAAGTTTTACAAGCACTGCGCCTTTGAGATTACCGTTTTTGTCCTTTAAAAATTCCTTGACGGTTGTTTGATATACTCTGGGGTCGTTTCCGAATACCTCAATGGCTTCCTCCTGACCGTAATCTGTTTTGCAGACTCTCGGCCACTCAGGCCACGGGTTATTTTCGGCTCTTTCGTCGGGGAGTTTGGGCATCATTTCAAGCTGCAAAACCGACTTTGCGCCGTGTCTTATGCTTGTTCCCACGCAGTCGTTGCCCGTGTCGCCGCCGCCGATTATCATAACATTTTTACCCTTGGCAGAAATATATGTGCCTTCCTTTAAATCATCATCAAGCAAGGATTTTGTGGTTGATTTAAGAAAATCCACCGCAAAGTAAATACCCCTTGCGTCTCTGCCCTCAGCCTTTATATCTCTCGGGTTTGAAGCGCCGCAGGCAAGAATAACTCTGTCATATTCATTGAGGATTTGTTCGGCTTTTATATCCTTGCCTACATTTACGCCCGTTTTAAACTCGACTCCCTCTTCTTCCATAATCTCAACCTTGCGGTCTATAATCTGCTTTTCAAGCTTCATATTAGGAATACCGTACATTAAGAGTCCGCCTATGCGGTCGCTGCGTTCAAATACGGTTACAAAATGGCCTCTGCTGTTGAGCTGATCGGCAGCCGCAAGCCCCGCAGGGCCCGAACCGATTACTGCTATTTTTTTGCCTGTTCGTACCTTTGGCGGATTCGGTGCGGCAAAGCCTTCGATATAGGCGTTTTCAATAATTCCGTACTCGTTCGCCTTAACCGTAACAGCGTCGCCGTTTGCGCCGCATGTGCAGGCTTTTTCGCACAAAGCAGGACACACGCGGGATGTAAATTCGGGAAAATTATTTGTAAGTTTAAGACGCTTATACGCCTGTTCCCAGTTGTTTTTAAATATGAGGTCATTCCATTCGGGAATTAAATTATTAAGAGGACATCCTGAATAAGCTCCTCCTATCATCATTCCGGACTGGCAGAACGGCACGCCGCATTCCATACATCTTGCACCCTGAATTGACTGTTCCTCTTTTGAGAGGGGAGTATGGAATTCATCATAATTTTTGATGCGTTGTTTTACGGAGAATGCGGGGGCGTCCTCTCGTTTATAGTCCATAAATCCTGTTGGCTTTCCCATTGCTGTTCTCCTCCTTATTTACTGTGAATGATCTGGTAAAACGCTTCGATTTTTGCCTGCTCGCTGTTCATGCCCTTTTCTTCATTGGAAGCGATTGCAGCCATCATACGCTTGTAATCGTGGGGTATGATTCTCTTGAATTTAGGCAGATATTCCTCGAAGTTTTCAAGAATTTCCTTGCCTTTTGCAGAATTCGTCGCTTTTACATGCTCTTCAATAAGTCCTTTGAGCTCCAAAATCTCGTATTTTTCGGTAACTTCGGAGAACAGTACCATTTCCTTGTTGAGTTTTGTGTACAAATCTCTCTCTTCGTCAAGAACATATGCAATACCGCCGGACATACCAGCCGCAAAGTTTTTGCCGGTCTTGCCGATTACAACGACACGGCCTCCTGTCATATATTCACAGCCGTGATCGCCGACTCCCTCAACAACAGCAGTAGCACCTGAGTTTCTTACACAGAAGCGTTCTCCTGCAACTCCGTTAATAAATGCCTTTCCGCTCGTTGCGCCGTAAAGGGCAACATTTCCGATGATTATATTTTCGTCTGCCTTGAATTTTGACGACTTAGGAGGATAAACCACAAGCTTTCCTCCCGAAAGTCCCTTGCCGAAATAGTCGTTGCTGTCGCCGACAAGCTCAAGCGTAAGTCCGTTAGGAATGAACGCTCCGAAGCTTTGACCGCCCGAACCGTTGCAGATTACTTTGAATGTGTCATCGGGCAAGGTGTTGTAATATTTCTTTGTGATTTCCGAACCAAATATAGTTCCGAGTGAACGGTCTGTGTTCTTTACATCTATTTCAATGGTTTTGGGAGTTTTCTTTGCGAGTGCGGTTTTAAATTCCTTTAAAAGTACCCTTTCGTCAACGGTTTCCGAGAGCTTGAAGTCATAAAGACTCTTGTTTGCGTACTCGATTTTTTCGTCGGCAAAGTCGTATCCCAAAATATTTGAAAGGTCAACTTCAGCCGCCTTGCCCTCTAAGCCCTCCTTCGGCTTAATAAGGTCTATTCTGCCCACAAGCTCATCTACTGTTCTTACGCCGAGCTTTGACATATATTCTCTCAGTTCCTCAGCCACAAAGCGCATAAAGTTGATAACATATTCAGGTTTGCCCATAAATCTCTTGCGAAGCTCAGGATTCTGTGTTGCAACGCCGAACGGGCAGGTATCAAGGTTGCAGACCCTCATCATGGCGCATCCAAGCGTTACAAGCGGAGCAGTCGCAAAACCGTACTCCTCAGCGCCCAAAATTGCGGCAATCGCAACATCACGACCCGTCATAAGCTTACCGTCGGTTTCAATTACAACCTTGTTTCTAAGGTCGTTCATAATCAGAGTCTGGTGTGCTTCTGCAAGTCCGAGCTCCCACGGCAGACCTGCATTGTAGATAGAGCTGCGGGGAGCAGCACCTGTGCCGCCGTCGTAACCTGAAATGAGGATAACACCCGCACCTGCTTTCGCAACGCCTGCTGCGATTGTTCCTACGCCGCTTTCCGAAACAAGCTTAACGGAAATTCCTGCGTCCCTGTTTGCGTTTTTAAGGTCGTAGATGAGCTGTGCAAGATCCTCAATAGAATAAATATCATGGTGCGGCGGAGGGGAGATAAGCGAAACGCCGGGGGTTGAATGACGGGTTTTTGCGATCCACGGATAAACCTTTTTACCCGGAAGATGTCCGCCTTCACCGGGCTTTGCACCCTGTGCCATTTTGATTTGGATTTCATCAGCCGATGTCAGGTAGCGTGAAGTAACGCCGAATCGACCTGAAGCAACCTGCTTTATCGCTGAGCATTTGTTTTCAGCTTTACCCTTAGTTTCAAGTCTCTCAAGACTTTCGCCGCCCTCACCGGAGTTTGATTTTCCGTGAAGCTTGTTCATTGCTATTGCCAAAGCCTCGTGGGCTTCCTGAGAAATTGAACCGTAAGACATAGCGCCCGTCTTAAAGCGCTTTACGATTGAGTCAACGCTTTCTACCTCGTCAAGCGGAACGGGATTGTCAGAATACTTAAAATCAAGCAGACCTCTGATATTTGCGGGGTACATTTCCTCTGAAATCAAATGAGAATACTTTTTATAAAGCTCGTAGCTGTTCGTGCGGGTTGCCGCCTGAAGTGTATGAATCGTCTGCGGATTATAGAGATGTTCTTCTTTACCGCTTCTGAACTTATGGCTTCCCCTTGACTCAAGCTCGGTAGATGTATTAAGTCCGAGTGGGTCAAACGCCGATGTGTGAAGTTTGTCGGCATTTTCCTCAATATCTTTTATTGTGATACCGCCGATTCTGCTTACGGTACCCGTAAAGTATTCGTCAATAACCTCTTTGCTTATTCCGATTGCCTCAAAAATCTGTGAGCCGTGATACGACTGGATAGTGGAAATACCCATTTTTGAAGCTATCTTCACAATACCGTGCAGTACGGCGTTGTTGTAATCGTCAACTGCGGCGTAATAGTCCTTGTCAAGCAAATCGTCGTTAATAAGCTCGTGGATTGTTTCCTGAGCAAGATATGGGTTGATTGCGCTTGCGCCGTAGCCGAGCAAGGTTGCAAAGTGGTGTACTTCTCTCGGTTCGCCGCTCTCAAGAACAATTGCAAGTGATGTTCTTTTCTTGGTTGCAACAAGGTGCTGATGGATTGCCGAAACAGCAAGAAGAGAAGGAATCGCAAGGTGGTTTTCGTCAACGCCGCGGTCAGACAGAATAAGAATGTTTGCGCCGTCTCTGTATGCGTTGTCGGCTTCGATAAACAATCTCTTTATTGCTTTTGACAGCCTTGTGTTTTTGTAGTAAAGTATCGGAATTACCGCAACCTTAAAGCCCTTGATGTGCATATTTTTAAGTTTGAGTATATCGGTTGAGGTTAGTATGGGGTTATGGATTTTCATAACCTTGCAGTTTTCGGGCTTTTCTTCCAGTATGTTTCCGTCCTCACCGATATATACGGTTGTGGAGGTTACGATTTCCTCGCGGATTGCATCAATCGGAGGATTAGTAACCTGAGCAAAAAGCTGCTTAAAGTAATTAAACAGCGGCTGAGATTCCTTTGACAGAACGGCAAGAGGGCTGTCAATACCCATTGCCGAAATAGCTTCGCTGCCGTTTTTCGCCATAGGAAGAATAGAGGTCATAACCTCTTCGTATGTGTAGCCAAACGCCTTTTGCAGCCTTTTTCTCATCTCATCAGAGTGTTCCTCAACCTTTGCATTCGGAATCTTTAAATCCTTAAGGTTTACAAGGTTGCTGTCAAGCCATTCGCCATAGGGCTGCTTTGACGCATAATACTCCTTGAGCTCATCGTCGTCAATCAGCTTGCCCTGAACCGTATCTACAAGAAGCATCTTGCCGGGGCGAAGGCGCTCTTTTGTAACTACCTTTGCTGGGTCAATTGGCAGTGCGCCGACCTCTGATGAAAGAATAAGATTACCGTCGTCGGTTATATAGTATCTTGAAGGGCGCAGACCGTTTCTGTCAAGCACCGCACCCATTATATCTCCGTCTGAAAACAGTATGGAGGCAGGGCCGTCCCACGGCTCCATCATAGTAGCGTAGTACTGGTAGAAATCTCTTTTCTTTTGTGACATCGTGCCGTTGTTGTCCCACGGCTCGGGAATGGTTATCATAACAGCAAGAGGAAGCTCCATACCGCTCATCACAAGAAATTCAAGTGTGTTGTCAAGCATTGCCGAGTCTGAACCCTCGGTATTTACAACTGGTATAACCTTGTCAAGGTCACCCTTTAAGTGCTCGGAACGCATCGTTTCTTCACGGGCAAGCATCTTGTCGGCATTGCCTCTGATTGTGTTGATTTCGCCGTTATGAACAATCATTCTGTTAGGATGAGCTCTTTGCCAGCTCGGATTTGTGTTGGTTGAGAAACGGGAATGAACCATTGCGATTGCAGATTCGTAATCTTCATCCTGCAAATCGAGGAAGAAGCGTCTTAAATCTCCTACAAGGAACATACCTTTGTATACAATAGTTCTGCTTGAGAGAGAAACAACATAGGTGTCTTCGTTACTCTGCTCAAATACACGCCTTGCTACATACAGCTTGCGGTCAAAATCAAGTCCTTTTTTAACCCCCGCGGGTCGCTTAATAAAGCACTGCATAATAGCGGGCATACAGTCAAGCGCACGCTTTCCGATTGCGTTTGTGTCAGAGGGGACATTTCTCCAACCGAGAACTTCAAGTCCCTCTTTTTGCGCAATAATCTCAAACATCTTTTTAGCTTGGTTTCTTGCAAGCTCGTTTTGAGGAAAGAAGAACATACCTACGGCATAATCTCTCTCAGAAAGCAGCTTAATACCTATTTCTTTGGCAGCCTTTTTAAAAAACTTGTGGGAAATTTGAAGCAAAATACCTACGCCGTCGCCGGTTTTTCCTTCAGCGTCTTTTCCGGCACGGTGCTCAAGTGTTTCTACAATAGTAAGAGCGTTTACAACGGTATCGTGAGATTTGATACCTTTAATGTTGACAACGGCCCCGATTCCGCAGTTGTCATGCTCAAATCGCGGAGAATAAAGACTGTTTTTTATTAGTCTGTTCTCTGTTTGTCCCATCAATAATCATCCTTTCCCGATACAACGGCGGTAGCGCCGCATCACACTCTTATCTTATATAATAAGGGCGAATTCACATATCAGTTTATTTATTACCACAGCAAAGGCTGAAAGTATTCTGAAAATAAATTTGCAACATTAATTGTTTAATCCTGCATTTTAAAAACATCGACACGGCCGAAAAAGCGTGTGACTGTATTATAAATCGAAAAACAAGTCTTTGTCAAGAGGAAAATGAAGAAAAATGCAATAAAATTGCGGTTAACATTCACAAATAAACCTTTATAGTTAAAAATAAGCAAAATATTTGGACAATTATGACGCAAAATGCAGGAAAATAAATAAAACTTGCAGAAATTTAAAAAATTTTAAAAAATCTATTGACAAACTGCAAAAAGTAGAATATACTAACAGCAAGACGACAGCAAGGGCGCTGTAAGCGATGGGCTTACGGCGTCTTTTTCTGTTTTAAGTCAAATATTTAAACGGATAGGAGAGAATTCAAATGGCAAAAGTTCCTGAGTTATTCGGAAGTATGGTTTTTAATGACCAAAAGATGCAGGAAAGACTTCCAAAATCAACCTATAAGGCTTTAAAGAAAACAATTCAGAACGGTGAGCCGCTTGATTTAAGCGTTGCAAATGTAGTTGCAGCTGCGATGAAGGACTGGGCAATCGAGATGGGCTGCACGCATTACACCCATTGGTTCCAGCCTATGACCGGCGTTACGGCAGAGAAGCACGACAGTTTTATCAGCCCAAACGGCGACGGTCAGGTAATTATGGAGTTTTCAGGTAAAGAGCTTGTAAAGGGCGAGCCTGACGCATCGTCGTTCCCCAGCGGCGGAATCCGAGCAACATTTGAAGCAAGAGGATACACAACATGGGACCCTACATCGTATGCGTTTGTTAAGGACGGCACGCTTTACATTCCGACAGCTTTCTGTTCATATACCGGTGAGGTTCTCGATAAAAAGACACCTTTGCTTCGTTCAATGGAAAGAATCAGCACAGAGGCAGTAAAGGTTCTGCATCTTCTCGGCAAAACCGATGTAACAAGAGTTACCACAACGGTTGGTCCCGAGCAGGAGTATTTCCTCATTGACAAGAAGCTTTACGATCAGAGAAAGGATCTTATCTACACAGGCAGAACACTTTTCGGTGCAAAGGCTCCGAAAGGACAGGAGCTTGACGATCACTATTTCGGTGCAATCAAAACGAGAGTTGCAGCGTATATGAGGGATCTTGACGAGGAGCTTTGGAAGCTCGGCATCCTTGCAAAAACAAAGCATAACGAGGTTGCTCCTTCTCAGCACGAGCTTGCTCCTATTTTTACCACAACAAACATAGCAACCGACCACAACGAGCTTACAATGGAGATTATGAAGAAAACAGCCGAGAAACACGGCCTTGTATGTCTTCTTCATGAAAAGCCTTTTGCAGGAGTTAACGGTTCAGGTAAGCACAACAACTGGTCAATTTCAACTAATTTAGGAGAGAATCTTCTTGATCCCGGCAAAGAGCCTGAAAAGAATATTCAGTTCCAGCTTTTCCTTGCAGCAATCGTAAAGGCTGTTCATGAATATCAGGATCTTTTAAGAATCACGGTTGCATCTGCGGGCAATGACCACCGTCTCGGTGCAAACGAGGCGCCGCCGGCAATTATCTCAATGTATCTCGGTGATGATTTGGGTGCGCTTGTTGATTCGATAATTAACGGTACAGAGTACGTAAGCAAAGGCAAAGTTAAGATGCAGACCGGTGTTGATGTTCTTCCCGACTTTATGAAGGATACATCTGACCGTAACCGTACATCTCCGTTTGCGTTTACAGGCAACAAGTTTGAGTTCAGAGCTTTGGGATCTTCGCTTAACATTGCGTGCCCCAACTATATGCTCAATACAATGGTTGCTGAGGAGCTTTCTCAGTTCTATGATGAGCTCAAAGACGCAGAGGATTTAGATACCGCTGTTAAGGCTCTTATCAAAAAGACGTTTACAGAGCATCAGGATATTATCTTTAACGGCAACAACTATGCTGAAGAATGGGTAGAGGAAGCCAAGAGAAGAGGTCTTCTTAACCTCAAGTCACTTCCTGAGGCAGTAGCTCACTTTATTGATAAGAAAAACATTGATCTTTTTGTAAAGAACAAGATTTATTGTGAGGAAGAGGTAAGAGCAAGATACGAAATCGAGCTTGAAAACTACGCAAAGCAGATTAACATTGAGGCACTCACTATGATTGAGATGGCTAAGAAGGATATTATCCCCGCAGTTTCATCTTATATAAGAGAGCTTACGGATACAGCTCTTGCAAAGAAAGCTCTTTCCGATGCAATTCCTACAACTGTTGAGGAAGAACTCGTTACAAGCCTTTCAAACAAGCTTGTTTGCTTCAGCAAAAAGACAGCAGAGCTTGACGAGGCAGTTATCAAGGCGAGCGATTACAGCAATGACAATCTTGCTTATGCAACATATTACAGAGAAACGGTATTTGCAATTATGCAGGAGCTTCGCGCAGTAGGCGATTCGATGGAAACAGAAACATCTTCTGAATATTGGCCTTACCCGTCCTACGGAGAATTGCTTTTCAGCGTTTGATTTGATAGTATTTAAAATTAAAACATAATTAATCTATTTACACAACGGTGTGTATGCTGGCGGCATTTGCCGCAGGCGTATGCACCGTTTTATTATTTTAATCAAGTTAAAAGAGGAGAGATTTTTATGAAAGACTTGATTTTCGGATCCAGCGGCGTCTGGTTTCTGATGGGCGCGGCACTTGTATTCTTTATGCAGTGCGGCTTTGCAATGGTAGAAACAGGCTTTACAAGAGCCAAAAATGCCGGAAATATCATAATGAAAAACCTTATGGACTTCTGTATCGGTACAGTAGTTTTCAGCCTTTTAGGTTTCGGACTTATGATGTCAGAGGACTACATTGCAGGTTTTATCGGTGTGCCTAACCTTAATATGTTTACGGATTGGGCAAATTTCGACTGGAACAACTTTGTATTCCAGCTTGTATTCTGTGCTACGGCAGCTACCATAGTTTCAGGTGCCATGGCAGAGCGTACAAAGTTTGCAACTTACTGTGTTTACAGTGCTGTTATCTCGCTTGTTGTATACCCGATAGAAGCAGGCTGGGTTTGGAACTCACAGGGATGGCTTGTAAACCTGGGATATGTTGATTTTGCAGGTTCTTCCGTAATTCATATGGTAGGCGGCTTCTCCGCTCTTATCGGAGCTTCAATGCTCGGTGCCCGTATCGGAAAATACGGCAAAAACGGTAAGGTTAACGCTATCCCCGGTCACAGCATCACGTTGGGCGCTCTCGGTGTATTTGTTCTTTGGTTTGGCTGGTACGGCTTTAACGGCGCCGCAGCTGCTGACGGAGCTCGTCTCGGACAGATATTCCTCACAACAACAGTAGCTCCCGCTGTCGCAACAGTTACAACAATGATTTTCACTTGGGTTAAGAACGGAAAGCCTGATGTTTCAATGTGTCTCAACGGCTCGCTTGCAGGTCTTGTAGGTGTTACTGCCGGATGTGCAGACGTTGACGCAATCGGCGCAGCCGTAATCGGTCTTGTTTCAGGTATTTTAATCGTTGTTGCTGTCGAATTTGTTGATATTAAGCTTAAGATAGATGACCCCGTAGGTGCATTTGCCGTTCACGGTGTAAACGGTCTCTGGGGCGGTCTTGCAGTAGGTCTTTTCTCAACAGGAGTCGGTCAGAACGGTATCACAGGCCTTTTCTACGGCGGCGGATTTAAACAGCTCGGCGTTCAGGCTCTCGGTGTAGTATCAATCCTTGCTTGGACAGTAGTTTGTATGACAATCGTATTCTTTATCCTTAAGAAGACAATCGGTCTTCGTGTTACAAAGGACGAGGAAATGAAGGGTCTTGACATTACAGAGCACGGTCTTATCAGCGCTTACGCAGACTTTATGCCTATCGGTGTCGGCACCGCTTCTCTTGATGAAACATTTGATGTTGACGGTGAGGTTCCTGTTACACAGGCAGTACCCGTACAGCTTGCAGGCAAATATGATGTTGCCTCCGATGGTGTTAAGATTACAAAGATTGATATTCTCCTCAAGCAGTCAAAGCTTGAAGCACTTAAAGAAGAAATGGATAAACTCGGCATTACTGGTATGACAGTTTCTCAGGTTCTCGGCTGCGGTGCTCAGAAGGGTAAGCCCGAGTATTACAGAGGTGTTGCTGTTGAAAGTAACCTCCTGCCTAAGATGAAAGTTGAAATCGTAGTGTGCAAGGTTCCCGTTAAGGCAGTTGTTGACGCAGCGGTCAAGGCGCTTTACACAGGTCATATCGGCGACGGTAAGATATTCATCTATGATGTTGAGGATGTTGTAAAGGTAAGAACAGGCGAAACAGGTTATGACGCAATGCAGGATGTTGAATAATTAATTACTGAGCTGATTTTACCTATCCTTTTTAATTCACATAAAGCAGACGGCCTCGGACATAAGTTGTGTCCGGGGTTGTTTGCTTTATACCTATATATAATGTATAAATAACTTATATGTGCAAAAACGGATGCTTGATAAAGACGTATAAAAATGCTACAATGTATTATAAAATTATATTTTCCCGGATAAAGAGGTTAGTATATGAACAACCCCAAAACCACAGTAAATAAAATATGCCCTGTTTTTAAAAAATGCGGCGGCTGCCAGATGCTTAATCTTCCGTATTCAGAGCAGCTTAAAATTAAGCAGAAAAAGTGTGAAAGACTTCTCGGAAAGTTTAACAAAGTTTTGCCCATCATTGGAATGGAAAATCCTTATCATTACAGGAACAAGGTTCAGGCTGCGTTTTATACCGACAGACGGGGCAAAATAATTTCGGGCGTTTATCAATCGGGCACTCACCGTATTGCAGGGGTGGATTCGTGCCTTATAGAGGATTCAAAAGCCGATGAAATCATAGTTGCCGTAAGAAAGCTTTTGCCGTCTTTTAAGCTTACCACATACAACGAGGATTCGGGCAAGGGCTTTTTAAGACATATACTTGTAAAGCGGGGCTTTGCTACGAATCAGATAATGCTTGTGCTTGTAACCGGGACGCCTGTTTTTCCGTCAAAAAATAATTTTGTAAAAGCAATTTTAAAGCAGTTTCCCGAAATAACGACTGTCGTGCAAAATATAAACGGATACAGGACGAACCTTGTACTGGGAGAAAATCAAAAGGTGCTCTACGGCAGAGGATATATCGAGGATATTCTCTGCGGTTGCCGTTTCAGAATATCTCCAAAAAGTTTTTATCAAATTAACCCTGTACAAACCGAAGTACTGTATAATACCGCTATGGATTATGCTGACTTAAGGGGAAATGAAACTGTGCTTGATACGTATTGCGGAATAGGCACAATCGGTATCATTGCCGCAAAACGGGGAGCAGGCAGGGTAATAGGAGTTGAATTAAACGGCGACGCAGTACGGGACGCAAAAGTAAACGCTGCAGCAAACAATCTTAAAAATATACGTTTTTACAAGGCTGACGCAGGCGAGTTTATGGCCGAAGTCGCAGATGAGGAAAGTAAGCCCGATATAGTATTTATGGACCCGCCCAGAGCAGGAAGCGATATAAAATTTTTAGATTCGCTTATAAAAATGTCTCCGCAAAAGGTAGTGTACATTTCCTGCAATCCCGAAACGCTTGCAAGAGATTTGGAATATATAGCTCAAAACAGCGAGTATGTTGTGAAGAAAATACAGCCGGTCGATATGTTCCCTCACACCTCCCACGTTGAGACGGTTGTACTTTTGAGCAGGGAAAAAACAGATAATAATATTTAATAAAGTTAATTTTAGTTCACAATAAAATGCCGAAGTGTTTAACTTCGGCATTTTTCTCTGTCGTATATTCAATTGAATACCGCAAGCGGTATTTAAAAAGCGGATGAAACAGTTTAAATATGTATGTAGCTGAATTGAATTTAACAGTAAATTTTATCGAATCAAATAATTAACTGTGTTCTTTACAGGATAATTGTTCTACAACCATTTTGAATACGCAGACAGAATTTACAGCGCCTTTCTGAAAATTCCATTCTGATTTTCCGATATTATGTTTCATAATTGACAACAGACCTGTTTTCTTTTCCTCAAAGTCATCTACGATACTCAAATATCCGTTGCCGATTATACTGCTGTAATAAGCAGAATGTTTGCAGGCTGTATCAGCTTTAATTATTTTTACATTTGTATCCATTTCAAAACCGACATACGGATTTTTATGTATCAATTCAATTTTCCGTCCCTCTTTTGCGCTGTGAAAATAAAAAACATATTTCCCGTCGCTTACAGTATAACCGTAACTCAAAGGGACAATATACACTTGACCTTCATCGTTAAATCCGATTCTTATGCATTTGCAACTCGAAATTATACTCGATATTTTTTCATTGTCAGTAATTTCTCTGTCTGTCCTTCTCATTTTTACCTCGAAAAATTTTTATGTGCTGCTAAAGCAATGCAACTAAAATAAATTTACAGTGAATTTGAATTTATATAAATTACTAAAACACTTTATAAAATGGCTTATTAATGCGGATTCTAATAAATGTAAAGAAATAAAGGAGCAGAACAAATCTGCTCCTTTTTGGTGCGGGTGACAGGACTTGAACCTGCACATCGGTTGACACCAGAACCTAAATCTGGCGCGTCTGCCAATTCCGCCACACCCGCATATTTAATCTAAATCACAAATGTCATTATACTAAAAAAAACATCGCTTGTCAATTAATATTGAAAAATACAAATGATTATTGTAAAATGGATTTATAAGTGTTTTAGGTGGTTGATTATGACAGGTATACTATATTTTTCCTCAACAGGAAACAGTCTTTACATAGCTAAGAGAATCAAAGAGGCACTTAAAGGAGCTGTTATCTATATTCCCGAATGTGATGAAAATCAGATGCGGGAATTCGACAGGATCATCATAGTTTCTCCTGTATATTCGTTCGGATTGCCGGTTCAGACATATGATATTTTTTCTAAACTGCCGCATAATATCAAAATCTATGTGGTGCTCAATTACGGAGGTATGGCAGGCGGAGCAGAGCAGATGGCATATGAATTGGCACAAAAATACTCACTTGAAATACAGGCAGTATATAAAATGAAAATGCCCGAAAACTACACTTTGTTTATTACTCCTCCAAAGCAATATAACAAAATGAGCCTCAATTCAGCCGAAAAAAAGTTAAAACGAATCATCAATGACATATCAAACGACAAAATTCATTTACCCAAAAAACGCAGGACCAAACACAGGCTGTATTATTCAAACAAACCGAACTGGCATTTAATTGCCGAAAATTTCAGCGTTAACGAAAAATGTACAGCCTGCGGAAAATGTGTAAAAATCTGCCCTGTCGGAAATATTGCTTTAAATAACGGAGTTGTACAGTTTGGCAACAAATGCACGGCGTGCCTCGGCTGTTATCACAGATGCCCGCAGAAAGCGATAATTTATAAGGGCAGAAATAAAAAATCAAGGTATATTAATCCTTTTGTAAATGAAAACGACATCGGAAAAAGCTTTGATTTATGATAATGTTTTACTTTGAAATTTCGTAAATCATTTTTTTATATCATCAAATGTTACGTCGTCGGTGGTGCAGTCTACGGCGAAGCTTATATTATTCCATTCTTCAATAGTTTTCCCTGAGGCGTTTTTAATCTGTTTTGAAATTAAAACGCCCGTGTTTTTATCAATGCATATTGTAAAGGTCTGTTCAAGATTCTCATCGTCATATTTAAGGTAGCTTCCTGTTGCCTCAATTGTATCTCTTGCTCCTTCTGTGAAAGTATCGCTTATTTTCCACTTTGACAAGTCTTTCATCATAGTATAATAAGCAAGATACTGCGGGAAATAATGTTCCGATGATGTCGCAAGGTTAACCGTGTCGGGCCTTGCATAATAGAAAAACGATTCATTTTCGGTATGCAAGATTCTGCTCATAGGGTCAATGTACTTTTCAGGAGCGCCGTCATCTCCTGCAGAAAGGTTAACTTGTGGCTCATCTGTAACTTTGGCGAGCTTATCGGACATCGTCTGCTTGAATATATCATACACAGCATTGTAGTTGTCCTTGTAGCAGTCATCGGATGATGTGTCCAAATCAAAGGAGTATTTATCCTGCGCTTCGCTGTCAAAAAGCAGTTTAAGGTGATAATTGCCATCAACACAGTAGTAGTTTGTGGGGATACAGCGGCCGCGCTGTGCAGAAACATCGCACAAAAGCTCTTTTGCGCTGCCGGTTCTGCGGTCGATTATGTATGTTACCCAAGTTTCTTTGCCGTTAATTTTCTTTATGTAAGATGCTTGAAGCGTGGTAAAATAATCAATGGAGTTGCACATTCTGTCAATAACATAGTATTTGTTATTTGTGCTGTTTAATCTGTCTTCATCAAATGTATACTTTTTTCGTATAAAATTTTCACTCAAACCGATTTCATTCAGAGCGTTGATGACCGTATCTCTGCTCGGGTTGTTTGGTTCGGTTACGGGAATAGTTTCAAGTGTGTATTCATCAGAAGAAATATCTTCTGTTACCTGGCTTTCGGAGGTAGACGAAACAGAGTCCTGTGTTGAATATTTATTTATTGTTTTTTCGCATCCCGAAAGGGATAAGAAAGATGATATGAACAAAGCAAAAAGCAATGCTGTTAAAATGACTCTGTTTTTCAATATCGTCACCTCAAAAAAATGAATATTTACAACTTAATAATACAATTTGTACACATATATGTCAATATAATTTACATAATCTTGTGAGTTTTACATATATTTTTAGTGCAAATAATGATTGTGTTCAAGTTATTATATTTTACAAAACTTTTATTGAATTTAGCCAATATATAATATATAATATGGTACATAAAGGGTAATATAAATGTGAAAATATAATTTAAAAGTCAAAAATTCTTCGTTAGAAGGGGCGATTTTTATGAGAAAAACTAAGATTGTGTGTACCATAGGGCCTGCTTGCAATACAAAAGAAATGCTGCTTAAGATGATTGACGCAGGAATGAATGTAGCAAGAGTAAATATGTCTCACGGAACATATGACGAGCTTGAGGTTTTATTTGCAACTATTAAAGAAGCTATCAGCGAAAGCGGAAAAAATGTATCTATTTTGCTTGATACAAAGGGGCCCGAGGTGCGTGTAGGCGTTTTTAAGGACGGTTTTGTTGAGCTTAAAGAGGGAAATGAATTTTCTTTGCTTAAAAAATGTGAAAAAGGCGATGAAAACGGTGTATGCATATCCTTCCCGAAGCTTATAGATTTGTTCGCCGAAGAGGGAGAGCAATCAGTAGGAAGGGAACTTTTGCTTGACGACGGAATAATTTCCCTTGTTGTAAAAGAGGTTATGCAGGACAGAATTGTCTGCACCGTAAACAAGGGCGGAATACTTAAGAACCGCAAGAGCATCAATATCCCCGGTTACCACATCAATATGCCGTATGTAAGCGCTCAGGACAGAAAAGATATTGAATTCGGTCTTATACACGGAGCAAATGTAGTTGCGGCGTCGTTTGTTCGTTCACATGAAGATGTGCGCACACTCAGGGATTTTATCGACAGTCTCGGATTTGAATATGTTGAAATTATCGCGAAAATCGAAAACCAGAGCGGCGTTGACGATATGGATGAAATTATAGAATATGCCGACGGAATTATGGTGGCAAGAGGAGATATGGGAGTTGAAATACCGTTTATCAAGCTCCCCGAAATTCAGAAGACGCTTATCAGAAAATGTGTGGCAAAAGGCAAGTATGTCATAACAGCTACGCAAATGCTTGAGAGTATGACTACTGCTCCTCGTCCTACCCGTGCGGAAATCAGCGATGTTGCAAACGCTGTTTACGACGGTACAAGTGCGGTAATGCTTTCGGCAGAGTCAGCTGCGGGCAAGTATCCTGTCGAGAGCGTAAGGGCACTTGACGCAATCTGTACCGAGGCTGAGATGAACGGCGAATTTACGGCTTTGCACAATTATATAGATACGCACTCAATTAAGGATAAAAACGCAATAAGAGGAAGCATCTGCAAGGCGGCAAAAGACATTGCGGCAGCGGTGGGTGCAAAGGCTATTATTGTTGAAAGCGCTACCGGAAGAGTGGCAAGAGCAATGGTTCATTTCAGACCTGATGTTCCCATTATTGCCGTAGTTACCTCACAGCTTGTGTGCAGAAAGCTCTGCCTGAACTGGGGTGTTACCGCACTTATAGGAGAAGAAAAAAGAACCTCCGATGCAATTACAAGACAGGCCATGGAAAAAGCTCTGAGCACAGGGCTTGTTCACAAGGGCGATACGGTAGTTGTACTTTCATCAAACAGAACCTGTCCTACCTCCAGCACAGACTCACTTAATGTAAGGATATTGTAATATGGACAATGTAATTTTGATTGGTATGCCGGGTTCGGGAAAAAGCACGCTCGGCGTACTGCTTGCAAAAGCACTGGGATATTCATTTATAGATACGGATTTAATAATAAGCAAGGTGGCTCAGAAACCTCTTCAAAAAATTCTTGACGAGGACGGACTGTGCCATTTTCTCGACTTGGAAGAACAGGTTGGGGCAGAGCTTGAGTGCGACAAAACGGTAATAGCGACAGGAGGTTCTATGGTGCTTTCAGAAAAAGCCATGCAGAACCTTAAGACAGGCGGCAGGGTACTGTACATAAATGTGCCGCTTGATGAAATCAAACGCAGAGTAACCAATATAACAACAAGAGGAATTGCGTTTCATAAGGGTGAAACGCTTGACGATGTTTACCG
>CALYBP010000026.1 GCA_944415425.1 uncultured Ruminococcus sp.
GAGTACCTCCGCTTGTAATTCGAGCAGAAAACATTGATTTTAATCAAGTTACAAGTGCCCGACGGTGGTAAGGATATTATTCTTAGCTTGCTTTGAGTACCTCCGTCCGTAATTCGAGCAGAAAATATTGATTTTAATCAAGTTACAAATGCCCGACAGCGGAAAGGGATATTTTCGTTAGGTTGTTTTGAGTACCGATTCGGGCAGAAATCATTAAAAACATTATAAAAAGAGGGGTGGATTTTCTGTAATCCACCCCTTTTGGTATATCAAGTTTTACTTATACTGTTATAGATTTATCATTTAAAAATAAAATGCTCAAATTACCTTTTTGCAAAATTTGTTCATACAGCAGTTTTCGCACTTCGGGCTTCTTGCGGTGCATACCGCTCTGCCGTGAAGCACAAGCCTGTGGCAAAAATCGTTGCTTTCGCTTGGGTCGAGCAGATCACGCAGGATAAATTCAATCTTTTTAGCGTCCTTTAGGTCGTGAAGTCCCAGTCTGCGTGTAATGCGTATGCAGTGCGTGTCCACCACAACGGCAGGTTTGCCGAACACATCTCCCACAACTAAATTTGCGGTCTTTCTGCCTATTCCCGGAAGTTTCGTTAAATCATCTATATTATCGGGGACCTTGCCGTCAAATTCGTCACGGAGCATTTTTGCAAGGGCAACTATGTCGTTTGACTTTGTTTTGTAAAGACCGCAGCTTTTTATGTATTCCGCAACCTCGTCTGGTGTTGCGTTTGCAAAATCGTCAACATTTTTAAACCTTTCAAACAGCGCGGGCGTTACCATATTTACCCTTGCGTCGGTGCATTGTGCCGCAAGTCGGGTGGCAATCAAAAGCTGAAGCGGGTCTTTATATTCAAGAGAGCAAATTGCGTCGGGATATTCTTTTTTCAGAGCCTGAACGGCGTTTGCCGCTATTTGTTTTTTTGTCAAAATAAATCACCTCGTTGCACAATTATTGTATCATAAGTCTTGCTGTATTGCAATTATAGTCAGATATTGTTATAATGTAGAAAATACGGCTTACGCCATACGGACGGTGATTTTGTGTATAAAAATTATATTTTTGACCTTTACGGAACTCTCATTGATATTAACACAGATGAGTGGAGCGATGACTTGTGGAAGAAGATGGCGATTTTATACGGCTACAAGGGAGCGCACTACACCTTTGAGGAGCTCAACAGCGAGTATGACAGACTTGTTGAGCTTGAAAAAAAGGCGGTAAAAAAGAAATTTCCCGACTACACGGTTGTTGATATTAAAATAGAAAAAGTTTTCAAGAAACTCTTTACGCAAAAGGGCGTAAGAGCGACAAAAGCGCAGGTTGCGTTTGTTGCCGAAGCGTTCCGCTGTTACTCAACAAAGTACATAAAGCTCTACGACGGTGTAATCGACCTGCTCGACACACTCAAGGCAAAGGGCAAAAAGATTTATCTTTTGTCAAACGCACAGCGCTACTTTACGGAAAATGAGCTGAATATGCTCGGACTTACACCGTATTTTGACGGAGTTTGCATAAGCTCGGACGAGGAGTGCTCAAAACCCGACACAAATTACTTCAAAATTCTTTTCGACCGCTACGGTCTTGAAAAAAGCGAGTCGATTATGATAGGCAACGACTATATTTCAGATATCGGCGGTGCGGCTGATTTCGGAATTGACAGCCTTTATATTCACCAGAGCATCTCTCCCGAAATCAAAGGAGAGCTTCGCAGTACATATTCCGTTATGGACGGCGATGTTTACCAAATCAAAAAATTGACGGTAAAATAATACAGGTATACATCTCACCCTGCAAAGCATAATAAAATCAAGCGAGGTGAGAGCGTGAAAAAGCCAAATTTCAAAAGCAACACGGAAAAACTTAACCAAATTCACGACGACAGCTTAAATACCTTTTCCGCGCAGGACTGCACGGGACTTATCCCGTCTGCCGTCAAAAACGAGGGAGAAATTGAATCCTATGAGGAGATTTATCCCTACCGTGCGTCAAACGATGCTGTTAACCCACAACAAAATAAAATGCAGTAAAATGTCGGAACATTGCCGAAAGGCTTTGTTCCGATTTTTGTAATTTTGCGTTTTTAAGTTAACTTAATTTTTAACGGGTTACTTACTTTAGGGACACAAAATACTTGAAATATAAAACGATAACTATTATAATATAAATTAATTGTAAATTATAATTTTAGGGTGGTAATATTATGCCGTTTATTAATGTAAAAACCAATGTATCGCTCGATGAAAACAAGAAAACCACAATAAAAAGCCGTGTTTCAAAGGCGATTTCGCTAATCCCCGGCAAGAGCGAAGCGTACCTGATGTGTGCCGTTGAAGACGGTGTTTCAATGATGTTTCAGGGGGACGACGATAAAAATATCGCTTTTGTCGAGGTCAAAATTTTCGGAAGCTCAACAAAGGAAAACTACGGCAGACTTACCGCGGAAATATGTAATATACTCAGCGAAGAAGCAGGGGTTGACGGAAAAAACTGCTATGTAAAATTTGAAGAAGTTAAGTACTGGGGCATGGACTCCTTTATGTTCTGACAGACAGGAGATATTATATGAAAAGCTATCGCAAGGAGCTGTGGTTTAATGTGCCGCAGCGAAGAAAAATAATACGCATTACGGAAGAAGTGCAAAAAGCCATTGATGAAAGCTCGGTAAAAGAGGGCTTGGTGCTTGTCAACGCAATGAATATAACCGCCTCTGTTTTCATAAATGACGACGAAAGCGGACTGCACAGCGACTACGAACGCTGGCTCGAAAAACTCGCTCCCGAAAAGCCGTATGATATGTACGCTCACAACGGATTTGAGGACAATGCGGACGCACACCTCAAGCGTACCGTGATGGGCAGGGAGGTTGTCTGTGCAATCACGGACGGCAGACTTGATTTCGGCACTTGGGAACAGATTTTTTACTATGAGCTTGACGGCAAACGCCGCAAGCATGTGCTTATTAAGATAATCGGAGAATAATTTTAGGAGCATTATTATGAGAATTGTTGTACTTGCAGGCGGACTCAGCACCGAAAGAGATGTTTCAATTTCATCGGGAATCCTTGTCGCCGCTGCGCTTCGCCAAAAAGGCCACGAGGTTGTGCTTTTGGATGTATTTACGGGATACGAGGAAAATATCTGTGATATAGACGCACTTTTTAAACAAAATTACAGCTTTGCCGAAAAGGCAAGCGTCGGCAAGACGGTTTCCGATATAAGCGAAGTAAAGGAAAACCGACTTGATAAATCCCACCGATTTATCGGCGCCAATGTAATCGAGATATGCAGTGAAGCGGACATAACATTCCTTGCGCTTCACGGCGGCGAGGGCGAAAACGGTCAGCTTCAGGCGGCGTTTGATTTGCTCGGCATAAAATACACGGGCACGGGCTATCTCGGCTCCGCTCTTGCCATGAACAAGGGGCTTACAAAGAGCGTTTTTGTTCAGAATAAAATAAAAACACCTGTTGGCGATATTTTTAAAAGCATATCGGACGCCGAAAGCTGGAATACTTTTCCCTGTGTTGTAAAGCCGTGTTCGGGCGGTTCAAGCGTGGGAATTGCAAAGGCTGAGAATAAGGAAGAATTCGACGCCGCAGTAAAAGACGCTTTTAAATACGAAAACGAGGTTGTCGTCGAGCAGTTTGTAAAGGGCAGGGAGTTTTCCGTCGGACTTCTGGGCGGCAAGGCTCTTGCTCCGATTGAGATTATTCCGAAATCGGGATTTTATGATTACGAGGCAAAATATCAGGCGGGCGCAACGGTTGAAATCTGTCCTGCGGACATTGATGAAAAAACCGACAAATTGCTTCGTTCCTGTGCGACGGCGGCGTATAACGCCCTGCACCTCGAAAGCTATGCCAGAATTGATTTTCTGCTTGATGAAAACGGAGAGGCGTACTGTCTTGAGGCAAATACTCTGCCCGGTATGACACCGACAAGTCTTTTGCCGCAGGAGGCGGCTGTGGACGGACTTGATTACGCAGGACTTTGCGAAAAAATAATCGAAATTTCACTTGAAAAATATGATAATAAGTAAACGCCTGTAAAACGGAGTATATTATATTATGAAAAGCTTTACACTTGAAGAAATCGCGCTTGCCTGCGGCGGAAAGTTTTCGGGCAGTGAGAGTGATAAAAAAACAGAAATAACCTCGGTGGAGCGTGACAGCCGAGCCGTAAAAAACGGTTCGCTGTTTCTTGCGATAAAGGGCGAGCGTGTCGACGGTCACGATTACATCGAACAATGCTTTCAAAGCGGCGCGGCGTGCGTTGTCTGCGAAAAGCCGCCGCTTGACTGCGGCAAGCCCTATATTCTGGTTGACTCAACGCTTGAGGCGGTCAAAAAAATTGCAAAGGCATACCGTGAGAAGTTTAATATACCGATTATCGGCGTATCGGGAAGCGTAGGCAAAACATCTACCAAAGAAATGCTTTACGCTGTGCTGTCGCAGAAATTTAAAACCCACAAAACGCAGGGCAATCTCAACAATGAATTGGGCGTGCCCCTTACCCTGCTTGCAATGCAGGAGGACGCCGAGGCGGCAATAATTGAAATGGGCATTTCCGATTTCGGCGAGATGACAAGGCTTTCCGAAATGGTACGTCCCACCGTCTGCGTGCTTACCGTTATAGGCACCTGCCACCTTGAAAATCTCATCGACCGTGACGGCGTTTTAAGGGCAAAAACCGAAATGTTCAAAAATGCCGCCGAAGATGCCGAATACATTTTAAATGCCGACGATGACAAGCTCTGTACGCTCAAAGAAGTAAACGAAAAAAAGCCGATTTTCTATTCCGTATCTGGCAAAAGCGATTATTATGCCGAGAATATTCAGAACAACGCCGAGGGCGGCGTATCCTGTGATTTGTGCTTTGACAAAACAAGAATTTCTGTTACAATCCCCGCCATAGGAAGCTATATGGTCAGCAACGCTCTTGCGGCTGTTGCGGTCGGCAGGCTTTTGGGACTTAGTGATGAACAGCTCAAAAACGGCGTCGAGTCGTACAAAACCGTAGGAAGCCGTGCGAACGTGATAAATACGGGAAAAATCAGGATAATTGACGACTGCTACAACGCAAACCCCACATCGGTAAAGGCGTCGATTGATACGCTTGCAAACTTTTCGGGAAGAAAGGTTGCGGTTTTGGGCGATATGAAAGAGCTCGGAAAAAACGAGCGTATTCTGCATTTTGAAACGGGAAAATACGCAAAAGATAAGGGGATTGACCTTGTTATAGCCGTGGGAGAGCTTTCACAGGAGCTTGCAAAGGGGGCGGACGGCGAGTGGTTTGCCGATGTACAGCAGTTAAAGGAAGCTGTGCCTGCTCTTATTAACGAGGGAGATACCGTGCTTGTCAAAGCGTCACATTCAATGCATTTTGAAGAAGTGGTTGACTTTTTAAAGTCGGAATTTCAGTAAGCAAAGCAATAAAAACATTAAAAATTTCAAAAAGCCTTACGGGTTGAAACTCAATCCCAAGTCATTTTACTGAACGAAGACTTATTAAAGAAAAACCACAATGATTTATTTTTCAAAAATATCAAAAAAACTCTTGACAAAACGGATATAATAATATATAATCAGTCTTGCTGATTTTAAGTGTCGGCATATACGGCGGAATAGCTCAGCTGGCTAGAGCATTCGGTTCATACCCGAAGTGTCGTAGGTTCAAGTCCTATTTCCGCTACCATATCCGGCCCGGTGGTCAAGCGGTTAAGACACCGCCCTTTCACGGCGGTAACACGAGTTCGATTCTCGTCCGGGTCACCATACATTTTTTAAAGACAACACCGTCATAAAGTGCGGTGTTGTTTTACTAAATGCCGGTGTGGTGGAATAGGCAGACACAAGGGACTTAAAATCCCTCGGTCATTGCGATCGTACCGGTTCAAGTCCGGTCACCGGCACCACAAAAGCCCTTAAAACCTATGTTTTTGGGCTTTATTTTTTTACCCCAAAAACGAAACATCCGAGTTTTCTAACAAATTTCTAACAATTCGTCAATTGTGTTTGTCAGCCTATTTTTTGATTTAGCCTGGATGTGAGAGTAAATATCAGCCGTTGTGTTGTAGCTGCTGTGTCCTGCCCATTCCTGTAACTCTTTTATGCTTGCACCTTTTTCAAGCAGTAATGTGATGTTACTGTGCCTTATTTCGTGGAGCTTGAGAGGTTTTAAACTGCATTTTTTACAGAATTTAGGAAAAGCGTAGGAAACGAAATCAAGCGTGATTAAATCACCGTTATTTTTTACGCAAACAAAATCATCCCAGTTGTGGTTGTAAAATTTAATTGTATTTCTCCTCTTATCCTGACTATCTTTTACTTGTTTTAGGTATGCAATCATCGAGTCCGATAGAGGAAATGAACGCAAAGAAGATGAGTTTTTAGCAGAAGGCTCAAAATAAAGCTTTCCTACTTCTTCGCCTTTGCCTCCCCTGTCTTTAATCGTACCGGTAACGGAAATAGTTTTGTTGTCAAAATCTATGCTTGACCAGCGCATACCGATTATCTCGCCACGCCTTAAGCCAAACCACACGGCAAGGCGTATTACTGTTTCAAGAAGATGCCCTTTGGAATTTTTGAGTAATGTGTTTAATTCGCCTTGTGTGTAGTAATTTGCGATATGTTTTTGCTTTTTTGGCAGTTCAACTTTATCAGCCGGATTAGTGGGAATCCGCTCGGTTTTAACGGCATAAGCCAATGCTTTATGTATATTTGCATGATAATGCAAAATTGTGTTTGCTGAAATACCGTCATTATTCATTTTGTAAGCGTAAAAATCCTGTATATGATATGGCTTTAATTCATATAGAGTGATTTTTCGTTCTCGAAAATATGGGTCAATGGCATAATTTACAATCTGTTTGTAACCGTAAAATGTAGTCGGTCTAACATTGTTTTTTATGACTTCAAGCCATTGATGCATATAATCAGCTAATAGTATGTCGTTTCCGTTGAATTTTAATTTATCTTGCCATTCCTGCAAAATTTCAAGCCGTTTTTGCTCAATTTTACGCTTGTTGTTTCCGCTGCGGGTTAAATCGGTCTTAATCCATTTTTGTTTGCGTTTGGCGTTATGATAGTAATTGACAATGATGTAATATAAATCACCTTTGTGTGTGATATTGGCTTTCACATTATTGTTTGCTGTCAATTTTTAACCTCCTTTTACGACAGCAATTACCGAGTGTAATTATAATCGGTAATCGTTTGTTTTTCAAGCTATCTTTATCTTTTTTTATGGATTCAGCAAGTTTTAGCTGATTAGTTTTTTCTCCGAGTTCCATTAATTCTTGTATTGTGTATTCTTTGTTTGTTGTTTTTTTATGAGATTTGTTGTTGCAAGATTTGCGGATTTTATTCATAATATTACACCTCATGGATTTTACTTGTTTGGAGTACATAGTGTTGGGCTATTCCGAGCATCGAATAGCCCTTCGAACCTATATTATTCTTTTATTTTTTAACGCTATATTCATTACATTTTTTGTTGCTCTGTCAACAATTTTGTCTGCCTCTAATTGTAAGGCTTTTACCGTGGACTGAGTAGCATCACCCTGTATATTAATATTAATTGTTGGAGATGGTATTTGCTCATTATGATAAACGCTATTTGATGTAGTATTTAAAATTTCTCTAACTTCCTTGTCAAAATTTGTTTTATATAAGCCGCTATAATCAATTAAAGGGATATTAACCTTGTATTTTTTGTAATAATAATCGTTATCAGGCATTAATTCCGTAGTATTTGATGCTAAATATTTTATATATTCGGAAGGATTGCTTGCAAAATCATACAATTCATCTGTCATATTTTTACTGAATACAGGGTTACCTTCAGGTAGAATGGTATATCTGCCTTCTCCGACTTTATAAGGGATTAACTCTGAATACAAACCTTCTTCGTCAACACGGGATATTCCGCCTTTTGCTGACTTCGTGCCTTTAGCATACGAACTTTTGTATTTTTTCATTTTATCCCATACAGAGTTTGCCGTATCGGATAATCCCGCTGCCCTTAACTGATTGGCTAAGTCAGAGGCGGCTTTATCTTTAGACTCTTGATAGGAATAAAACATCCGACCGTTATGTGATACAGACCAATAAGGTTCTAATGAGTCAACTAAATTATTAATGGTTTCTATACTGGTTTTTGCAGAATTAGTTAAATTATCTAACTTGCTTTTCACTCCGCTGATTTTATCTTCGTATGATGATATGCTATCAGCAATGTTGTCTATCGCACCGTCAACCTCATATATTCTTGACTGCAAATTATTAAGTAAGCTAAATGTATCGAGATTTGCGGTATTATAGTTTTGCATTGCCGATTTTGCGGATGACCACATATAATTAAACTCTGCATCGGTCGTTGTTGTATATGTGCGAGCATAGTTTAATAGCTTGTCATACAAAGTCCCGTTATCGTTGTCAATCATACTGCAAGCGGCTTTATGTAGCGCAACCTCATCATTTAAAAACTCATTAATTGACTCTATTTGTTCTTCATAGTATTGGTCATTTTGTTCTTTAAGAGCATCTAAGGCTTCTATACGAGTATCTATCTCGTGAGTGTATAATGAATCATAGAGGTCTGAACGGCTATCAGAGAGTGTGTCAGATGCTTCTTTGTATGACTTTTGACCGGCACTGCTATCGTCAAGACTTGCCGCCGCAGCGGATAAAGCATCAGAAGCAACGGTGTTTTGCTTTTCTGATATTTCTTTATTCCACTCGTATTCATCTTTTTCTGCCTGCAATAACTCTTTTTTAGAGTCAATTAAGTCATCAATTTTTTGCTTTTGTTCCTCTAAAACATCTATCTCGTCTTGTTTTGTTTGCTTGATATACTTTTCTGTCCAGTCAATAAGGTCTTTAATGCTGTTGATTGCGTCCTCATATCCGCTTTTGGTATCTTCAAGAGCAGACTTCTTTTCTTCAAGTGCGGATTTAGTATCTTCAAGAGCTTCTTTCTCTTCCTCGAGACTATTTTTATAATCAGATGTTTTACCCAAAGAGTTGCCGTAACTATCTATAAGGGAACTCATAACCTGCCATTTTTGCATTCCTGCAATAGCAGTGCGATAATACAAATCCCCTGTACCTTGTTCTATATCTAATGCCGCTCTCGAAGTAAGAACTTCTTTCCATCTTGCTTTAGCAAGGTCAAGCGATGATTGGGTCGCATTTTCTTGTTGCTCTCCAAGATATTTGAGGGCTTGCTCTTGTGTTGTTATAGCATTAACTTCGTCTATTATAGAATTTAATAAAGATATCTTGAGTTGTTCAAGTTTTGCCTTGGTTAAATCTTTATATTTTTGAGAAGTTAGGTCTAACTCGCCTTGTTCATTAATCAGGGCGTTGACATATTCTGCATCGGCTTCTGTTAGGGCTTTGATTGTGTCAAAAGACACATATCCATTTTCGTTATACTCACTAACTGCTTTTTCAACAGTTGAATAGGCTGAGTTAATATTTTCTAAATCAGCCAATAAGTCCTCGGATGATAGCGATAGGGCAGGTTGTGAATTCTGGTAATCATCTATTATGGATTTTAAATCTGAAAGAGATTTACCCGCAAGGTCGCTATATTCATACAAATGCTGTAATTCATCATAAGACAGTGTATTTAGCCAGTTAGTTGCATCTTTGTCATATTCAGTATACAGAACCAACCCCATTGGGGTTTTGACATCTTTACCTAATCCAGCTCGAGATAGGACGTTGTTGACAGCATCTTCTGCGGAGACATCATCTGCAATCTCAATTTTATCAAATATGATGGAACATAATAAACTCTTTGTTTCCGGGTCTATGTCTAATTTATTAAGAAATTCTCGAAATTGGTTTTGCGTATCTAAGAAATTGCCAACAGTAATGTCACCGTTTTGAAATTTAGTGATATTTTCTAATTGCTCTTTCCATTCTTCTGCAAGTTTAGGGTCTTTGAATGGTTCAATAAGATTAGATTGAAGCCATGCGAGCATAGCATCTCTATCGATTAATTTTAATCCAAAACTACCATCAGTTTCAGCAAATTGCTTAACCCATTCAAAATCGAGAGATTGCACTATGGAATTAATTGCCCCTTGCGTATCAGCATCTAAATCAGCGTCCAACATTACCTTTGCAGTCAATGTAGGGCGAACGACGCCTTGCATGCGGTTTTCTAATTCTGAATTTAGCGAATTGGCATATTCTAATATCTTATTAACAACTTCCTGTTTTTCTTTTTCGTTGTTAAAGGAAATATATCGTCCGTCTAATTTCTGGTCTATATTAGATTCAATTCCAACCTCGTCTTTAAGTGCATTAAGAGCGGCATTGTAATACTGTCTCATGAACTCATCTGGCAATTTTATATCTAAATCATCTGCATTGGAACTATTTATCTTTTGTAATATTGAATTAGCAGCATCAAGTTTGCGACTTACAGTTTCATTGACTGCACCAGAATAACCATCATCAGTAAGTGTTTCCTCGGAAAAATCTTCCCATGTACTCTTGGCGTCTTCTCCGTAAAGTAGACTATTATAATATTCTTTTTGCTGGTCTTTTAAAGCCTGTGTTAATTCATCAATATTACCTTTCATTCGTAATATTGCATTACCCTGCTCGTCATAACTCTGAACCAGCGAAGGATACATCTCGGCAATTTGATTTGATAACTCTAAGTATCTTTCATACTGTGATGAGGTAAGAGAGATATTTTCACCGTAGACACCTACACCCTTAGATAATTCTGCATACTCATCGGAAATTTCACCAATTGTTTTAGAGTTGCTACTAATGGTTTCTTGTTGCTCTTTTATTTTATCTGTAAATTCAGCAATATTTTCTTCGTATTCCTCAAATCTATTGATGTAATTACTGATTGCGTTAATGAGTAACGAAACTCCTATTGCGATAACAGCATTAAATGCTGCTGTTGCTAACTGCATTCCTATTGTGGCAAGCTTTGCCTTAGCAAGTGTCTTAATATAACCACCCATTGTGGCATTCCCTTCGCCGACAGAAGCAAGGTATTTCCCTAACTCGGCATTACCTTTTGAGACACTTTCTGTAAATTGCTCGGATGTTAGCCCTGCCTTTTCTAACCCTTCTTTTGTGAAAGAATTTATAATTGTTCTGGTTTTTTCGAGTGATTTTCCTTGGGCTAAGGTTGTTATTTCAGCCATTCTTTGCTTGGCTGCAAAGTCTTCAACCTTAAAATCTGCGATATTCGTGTTCTGAGCAAATTCCTTTGCAGCAACAGAGGCATCTGCAAGATGTCGTGATAGTGCTTCAGTAGGCGACATCCCTTCGTCAACAGCTTTTTTATAATCGTTTAAGTATGACCTATCTTTATCAAGATTTTCAGCGAATGTGTCATCAAATGATATAATATCTTTAGGTTCATTTTTAAATAAAGCATTAAAATTTTCTTTAATATTTCCGAAAATACTTGTTATCTTTCTGCCGCCTAATTTTGATTCATCTTCAATCGTTTTAAAAATCGAACTAATTAATTGTATATGCTTGATTAATATACGATTATATGGTATAATTTTACAAATAAATATGGATAGGTGGTATGTATGGCACTTATTAAATGTCCTGAATGCGGCAAAGAAGTATCAAGTTTAGCGGCGAGTTGCCCTAATTGCGGTTGCCCTATAAAAAAGAAACTCGACCCATCAAAAATACATTACTGTCCTATTTGCGGGATGGACAACCAACAATCTTCTAATACTGTATGTGATTGGTGCGGCAATAATATCACTATGGCTGAAGCAAAACACGGGTGGAGATATTATTGTGAAAAAGCAAAAGAGGCACATAATAAAAAATATAATTTTGAGGTTACTACAAGGGAAGAACATAGTATCTTAATAAATGAGGAAGCGAAGTATAATCCTGAATTTGATGAAAAACTCGCTTGGGAATGTTTTGACAGGTGGGAAAAAAGAGCGGCAGAAGCAAGCAAAAGAACCTTTGAGCGGATGGATGCGAAAAAACAACTTGCATCCAAAGCAAAATGCCCTACCTGCGGCTCTACTAATATATCAAAAATCTCTGTCGCATCAAGAGCAATAAGCGCTACTGCATTCGGGCTATTTAGTAAAACAGCTCGTTCGCAGTTCAAGTGCAACCATTGCGGATATAAATGGTGATACACAAAATAGTTTATATTTATAGTTTAATCGCTCCGTTATCGGGGCGATTTTGCATTTCTTATCACCGCTATGCTACGGTCAAGCGTGTATGAAAGAGGAAGATAAGATTTCCACTAATTAAACCGTCATACTTCGGTTAGTTCCGAGCGCATATTATCATAGCATCGTTGCATATAACTATGACCGCCTGTTGTCGCTACTGTGAGGGCTTGTCTCAAAGAGACCTGTCCCTGCGGATTATTGGAGCGTGACATTGTTACGAACTATATTATGTCGCCATAATAAGTGTGTAGTCATACAATCGCATTACCGATTCGTTGTACCAAATTCCCCGCATAAGCAATCTAATTAAAACAAAGCCGTGCAGCATTAAATAGCCAGCCAAACGCTGGCTGTGAACAGTAATTAAACTTGTTTCTCTGTTGGGCATTTTTTCACATCCTTTTCTCTATGATTTGCAATCCCCTGTCTTGCCATTCTTTTGGCATCGGCTTTTTACCGGTCAACCACCGCCACATTTCTGTTACACTATTATCGTAAAATTTAGCTGCTTTGCGGATACTTGTAAACTCGTGTCCATCACATTTAACGTGAGTTCCATTTGTTTTGCTAATTTTTATTTTATGTAGGTAGTTATTTACATTTTCCTTGTGTGTACCCCATTTAAGATTGACTAACCGATTATCTAATTTATCTTCATTGCGATGACACACATCGGGCAAATTTTGTGGATTAGGTAAAAAGGCATTAGCTACTAAACGATTAACACGGTATGTTTTGTGTTTTCCTTTGTTATTGATAAGTGATACTACCAAGTAACCCTTATTGTTAATGCTCTGCTTAATAATATGTGCCGGATAAAACCTTAATTTTTTGCTTTTTGAATGCCACTTTTCGCACGTTTCAGCTTTAACCCTGCCGAAATTTGAAACACTATACAGAGGGGCAATATCTATTGTTTTCCATATTTCGCCGGGCAAATCCTCTAAAGACATAATTTGATAGTAATATTGTTTATTCATCTTTTCTTTTCCTCTTTTAATTATTTTTCAAAATCCATATTTAACTAAATATTTGTTTAGTCGCTCCGCAACTTCTGATGAAAAATCCATTTTTCCGTTTTTAACATAATAAAAATAAGACGTGCTTATTCCATTTTTTCGGCAAAATGCGGTGATTGATATGCCTAATTCGTCAATCATATTCTGACTTCTTTTGATTAAATCCATATTATCCTCCTTGTTCGGTATTTTGCAGTTTAATAAATTTATTGAACTGTTGATAAAAAAATAATAGAATAGAAGGGAGATATATTTCAATTTATGTCCGATTTTAGAGCGAGATTTTTAGTTTTCTCTATCTCCCTTCATTAACGAAAAAAGGAGTTTTCAAAAAAAGCCTTTATTATAGCCATTTTTACGGTTTTATCTCTTTAACTTTTTCTTTCTAAACCGTTACGCTTTTTTTCTCGAAATCGTCTTGCTCGGTCTCTTGCAGATGCTTTGTTAGCCTTGATTTGGCAGTCTATACATCTGACTTCTCTGTTGTGCCAAGCCTCAAATTTGCAACCACAGTCAATGCAGATTTTAATTCTATCTTCATAAAAGGTTTTATGTTTATCCTTGCACTTGTCACAATATTTCCTGTTCTTCTGTTTGCTGTTTTTAATCAATTTTCCACATCTGGCACAGTGTATGTATTCATCATCTCTCCACGCCGAAAAATAACAGTTTAATATAGCAACAACTATTTTTATTTCGGCAAATGTCGGTAAATCTGCATCAGTAAGAGTTTCGTCTGATAACCGATTAGATAGATAATATAACATATTATCTATTTTTTGTATTCTCTGCCTATTGCTTAAAATTGCCCATTCTGCTTTATTGAACCATCCTTCATCCTTTGTTTCGGGTATGAATGAGAAATTATCCATACCAATTTTCCTTAAAACCGAATTGCATCTTGCAACAACTGTTTGCTGTTTGATTTTTAATTTTTTTGCAACTGTGTCTATATAGCATTTTTTCTTAATCATCTTACCGTTCGCATCAAGTAAACATTTGCAATCATAAAATTTACAGTCTGTGCAACTTGTTCTGAATGGAATATCAGGCATAATTTGCACTTCCTATTGTTTCCACAACAATAATAGTGGACTGTGTAATCATTTGATTTTTTACGTTCATTTCGTTTGCTCCTTTGAAAAAATTTTACATTTGAATTTTTGGAAATATAAATTGAGTCAACTAAAATACACGCTTATTTATTCAGAAAATCAATAACATCATAGAAATCCAGCTCAAAGTGTTCACCGGCAATTATAATGTTGTTGTTGTCGATAATCTGATAGCCTATCATACCGTAAGCATCACGACCTTTTCTAATAGTGTAACCGTCTTTTTTCATTCTGTTTCGTAGTGTTCTTTCTGTCATTTTTAATTTTCCTTTCGTTTTTGAATTTTTAGATTTTTGGATAAACGCAAAAAAGCTATGCAAACTATGCAAAAATGAGTACACTAAATAAAGCCTACCATAAGTAAACTTTTTTAATTGACTCAATCAAGCATAGCCTACATAGCCTAACTAAACATAATAATAAATAATAAAATAAATAAAAAAGTAGGAAATCGCTCCGCACATTGCGGTTAAGATTGATTTACTTTTCTTTATTATAACATATATTTTTTGATTTGTCAATAGCAAAAATCAAAAAAATTGTATATTATCAATATTTTTATAATGTAACATAGGTTAGAACTATGTTAATAGTAACCAATAGTTTGATATGCGGAATTTCCATACAGAAATAATACAGCATTATATATAGTATTACTTATATATTATTCATTATTCTTATAGAAATTAAGAATAGTATTGATTTACATACAATTCCTTATTTAATACGATTCTTATATATATTATTATATTATATATAAATAAGAAATTGTATGCGATAAACCCATTTGCTTCTCTATGGTTAATCGTATATCAATAATAAACAAATAGGTTTATCTTTATTTGAATAATACTATTATTGAATTGATGAAATTAGGAATTGTCTTTACTGAACCGCCGCCTGGAATTGATAATAAACTGATGCATAATTACGATAATGTATATATCGCTTTATTTAGCCTGTATCGCATTTTTACTCAAAAGGTAAAAAACTATACTCATAAATCGCAAAAACGCAATATAGGTCAATTCTCGGCTTGTGTTCGGTGTTCTGATTTATTTGATACCGCAGCGGAACAAGTAATCATTTTCACCGGATATAAATTTTGAATAATCCACTCTAAATATATTTCCGCTTGTGCCTTTACCGCTTCCGAAGGCAATCCGCCCATTAGTAGAACAATAACTGATTCGCTTATCCTGATACAATCTCACTAAATCCGTTGTATGCTTTTCTGTCGGTTTGCCATCTCCGAACACAAAGCCTTCATATTCGGCTTGACTATAAAACCTTTTGCAAATTTTTGAATCTTTCAGAAAAATATAAATTGCACCCTCGAATTTCAATAGCTCCGATAAATTTCTTTTTGTCATCAATTAACACTCCTTTTGAATTTTTCATAAAGAGTGCAGAAAAAATCCCCATCGTTTCCGATGGGAATAGATTTTTATATATTCCATCGGTCAAGCATTACCACCTTGCCTATCGGTAGGTTGGTGTGCGGTCATTGGGCTTGCTCCCTTACGCACTCTTTATGGATATGTTTAGTATAGATGTAATATCTTAATTTGTCAAGCAATTACTTTTTGTTTTTGAAATCACTTTGCTTTTTCTTGGATTCGTTAATATAAGCGTCTCTGAAAATGGTTTCTACCGTTCCGAGCTTGCCGTCCTTGTTCTTGTCAAAAAATTTGTCAGCAAAAGTCGGGGATGGATGTTGTAAACTCTTGTTTTTCATTTATTATTACTCCTATCTGTTTTGCAAAACTAACTATGTTAATCTTAAATCGCTATGTGTGCCTGTGCGAGTCAGAACTAACAACAATTTATCATCGTAAATTCTGTAAACAAGCAACCAATCCGGCTGAATATGGCATTCTCTAAAACCTTTCCAATTACCGGTTAGCAAATGGTCTTTATACTTTGGTTCGAGCTGTTCGCCTGTCTGTAATTTATCAACAACCGATTCAAGCAAGTCAATATTATATCCTCTTTTCTTGATTTTCTTCAAATCCTTTGAAAATGCAGAGGTAAAGTCAATTTCATATTTCTTACTCATTTGCAAATATTTCCTTCTTAATCTCGTTAAAACTGTTGTAATGTTTTCTGTTCGGGTCATTTGCAATTTTTTCAGTCTCCATCATTGCCTGTGCATTTTCGGAAGCGAAAAGAGTAATAAAAGCCTCTATTTGCTCGTCGGTCAATGTATTAACAATGTTCATTGCTATTTCTCTGTTGCTCATAATAATACCTCCAAACTAATCAATTAAAATAAAATAGAATTTAGTTGTTGTTTTTTGAATTTCTCATAAATGTTTCTAATCGTTAAAAAAATTTTCTTCATTTTCTTCTACATATTCCATAAGGTCGCCAGGCTGGCAATGGAACACAGCGCATAATTTAGCTATGCTTTTGGCATCTAATCCGCCAGTACCATTTTTAATTGCTGTTAATGTTCCTTGTCCTATTAACTTTTCTTTTTTGATTCTATAAGAAGTATAACCATTATCCGCTAATAATTTTAACAGTTTATCATAAACAATCGGCAAAAAAATACCTCCTTATTTGTATTATAATGACGGCATATATATAAGCCCACTTTTTCATTTTACTAAATTATATCACATAAACATCTCTTAATCAAGTGACATATTGCACAAATAACATCTCTTAATTTTGTGACATTTGCCTATTGAATATCACTTAATTAAGTGATACAATATAGACAGTGAAGGGAACAACATACCGACACAAAAAATATAAAAAGGAGTTAAGAACTATGTCAACAAACGAAATGGAAAAGAAAATCGCAGCATTAAAGGAATGGGAGGAGCTTTTAGAGGAAGCAAAAGCACAGGTTGAAAGCCTCAAGGATGAAATCAAAGCCGAAATGCTGACAAGAGATACCGAGGAAATGACCGCAGGGCGTTATATTTGCCGTTGGACTTCCGTTCTTTCAAACAGATTTGACACAACGACATTCAAAAAGGAACACGCTGAAATGTACAAGCAGTACACAAAGCAGACATCAAGCCGTAGATTTTCAATAGCTTAATGAAAAGCCCTTGCTAAAACCGGCAAGTTAAAAGCAAGGGCAAGCAACCACACCAAACCAGCGGAGCAGTTACATATATATTATAATCGTAGCTGCTCCAAAAATCAATAAAAAGGAGCATAAAAAATGAAATGGTTTAACAATCCTTCAACGCTTGAAGAATTAAAACAGCAGTATAAAAAACTTGCATTAAAACATCATCCCGATTTAGGCGGAAATACAGCCGATATGCAGGAAATCAATAACGAGTATGATTTACTCTTTGCAAGGTTAAAGAACACACACGCAACAGCAGAGGGCAAGACATACACGGCAAGCAAGGAAACAACCGAAACGCCGGACGAGTTCAAAAATATAATCAACGCTCTTATAAATCTTGAAGGCATCAATATTGAATTGTGCGGCTCTTGGTTATGGATAACAGGAAACACAAAAGAACATAAGGAAGTGTTAAAGTCCTTACATTTTCGCTGGAGCAAATCAAAACTTGCGTGGTATTATCACACAACGGATTACAAGAAATCAAGTAATAAAACATATTCGCTTGATGAAATCCGTGACCTTTACGGCAGCGAAACAATCAAATCAGAGCCACAATTAAAATTAGCAATCATTTAATAATTAAAGCTGTGCTAACGGCTTGACGGGCAGAAAGGTATATTATTATGAATATTTTAATTATTACTATTATATGTTTGTATCTTGCATTTAATATTGTAACTTCAAAGATGTTGACCGCTAAAGAAATGAAAACACGATTTATAGATGGTCAATGTATTGTAGGTAAAATAGCCGCTAATGCTTTTTATGGTATTGCGTGGTTACTCAAAGGGTTAAAATTTATTATTATAAATACTGTTAAATAAAGGAGATTTTTAAAATGATTACATTCACAAACAAAGATGACAACAAACAATTTATTTCAATCAACACAGATGAGAACGCAAACATTGATATTATCATTCAGGAAATAAGAAAACAATACCCATCATTAAAACAGTTGCACATCGTTTTTGATGAGGCTGAAATACTTATACCGCTTGAAACCGGCTTCCCTTATGGCTTTTCACTCAACGAATTAAGAGAATATATAAAACCCATAGCAGCGGCAACAATATCACATTTTGCGGTTGATATGGACACGCCAACACAAAGATATTATTGAGAATAATTAAAGCTGTGCTAACGGCTTGACGGGCTGGAGGTTGAAATGAAAACAACAATCAAACTTGAAACACTGCCAAAAGCAAAATTAAAAATAATATATGTTGACGAATTCCGAGTTGATGCTATTTTCCAATGGAAAAACAATAAATCATTATTAACTTGGTATAGTGATTATTTTATTGAATTTGATTTATCATATTTTTTAAGCGATGAAATTCTTGAACAGTTACTTGATGAAATGATGGATATATGCGCTAATTATCAATATTGCAAAATAGGCGGTTGAAATATACCGCCATATTCTCATTAAATATAGAGTGTACTTTATTTTTACATTTAGATGGTATTATATAATTGTAAAAATAGAATTTCAAAAACATTTATTTTACATTTTGTAAATCACATTATATATTAAATTTACATTTGAGGAGGTACAATATGCAAATAGCTTATATTAGGGTGTCAACAATTGAACAAAACGAACAGCGGCAAATTGATGCTATGCAGCAGTATGATATAGAAAAGTGGTTTATTGAAAAGGTATCCGGCAAAGACACAAACCGCCCGAAGTTACAAGAAATGCTTGACTTCGCAAGGGCGGGAGACACAATACACATACACGACTTTTCAAGGCTTGCACGGTCAACGAAAGATTTACTTGACATTGTGGAACTACTCAACAGCAAAGGTATTACACTAATTAGCAACAAAGAAAACATAGACAGCAGCACACCGACCGGAAAGCTAATGCTGACTATGATAGGAGCAATTAACGAATTTGAGCGTACAAATCTATTAGAGCGACAAAGAGAGGGTATAGCCATTGCAAAGCGCAACGGTAAATATAAAGGGCGTAAAGCTGTATCAATTCCGAATTTTGAAAAACATTATCTTCGATATACTTCAAGGGAAATAAGCAAATCAGAACTTGCAAAGGAATTAAATATCAGTCGTCCCACACTTGACAAACTAATAAGCCAATATCAAACAAAAATAACCTATATATAAAAGAATTGCAGCGGATAATAACACCGCTGCTTTTCTTATTTGTGGGGGTATATTTACATTTAAACGAGAACCGGGAGTACAGAAAAATCGGTAATGTGATATTTTTCACTCTTAATTTAAAATCAATTATTTTCATCATACTTTTTTATTTCTTCTTTTAAGTCTTGGGAAAACTTGTAGTTACTATAACAATTTTCACACATGTTAGTCCACAAAATGCTGTTTACATCATCGCTATTGGTAAATGTTTTGTGACAAATCTGACAAGTTCTTGATTTACTGCTTGATGACGATGTAGATGATGTACAGGAATTACAACTGCTTACGCCAATTAAAATAATTATTATGGCTATAATAATATAAATAATACTACTTTTTGATGTGTTTGTTTGGTTATTCATTCTAACTCTCCTCATGTAATTTTATAAATTACATTATACTTAATATATTGAGTATAGTCAAGGGATTGAGTATGTTATTTTTATTTTGGTGATAATAAATGATTTCTTATAAACCCTTTTATGATACGCTATTCAAGAAGAATATAACCGAATACCAACTTATATTTAAAGAAGGAATTTCCGCAAACACTCTGCACAGAATTAAAAAAGGATTACCTATAACAACAAAGACACTTGATATTTTATGCTTTATACTTGATTGTGATGTTCAGGATATAATTACACACGATAAATCTAAATGAATTCGCAGCGGAAACACTAAGCAAAATATAAACTTAATTCGCGATAAAACATAATTTTTATTGTCAATTAAATATACATTTAAAATCGGTAATTGCTGTCATTTTTCTAACAATTTTTCTAACAGACTTTCTAACAAATTTTCTAACAAATTCGTTTGAAATTATTTTTTAGTAACTCTTCAAACTTTGAGGGGTTGCGTTTTTAATAGCTTTTTTGTTAAATATTGCTAATTATTTGCAACTTTTCCTGATTGGAGTAGTTACTCGGAAATGTTTATCCGACTTAAAATCCCTCGGTCATTGCGATCGTACCGGTTCAAGTCCGGTCACCGGCACCAAAGGCAGATTTGCCGAGGAAAAAGCCGCACATCTTTGTGATGTGCGGCTTTTGGTTTTATGTGCTTGCGGCGCAAGATTTTGTTGCTGATTGACCTAATATTATTTTAATTTAACCTAAAAGCGTTCCGAAAACATTGCATCGGAACGATTTTTCTTATTAAAGTTTATTGCCGCAGCTTCCGCAAAAAATATTATTCGGCGGATTTATTCTGCCGCAGTTTTTGCATTTTTTAACTTTTTCTGCCGAGCTTTCGCCGAAGTCAATTTGATTTACATTATCTTCTTTATTTGTTTTTTCATCGGGGCGAGCAAAAACGACTTCAAAATCAAAGTCAATCGGTTTTGAAGCAGTCGTATTGCCACCCGAATTATCATAAGATTTTTCGGCCTCGTCCCACAATTCAAGGGGAAACGATTTGTCAACGCCTTTCTTTTCAGGGGTTCTAATTTCTTTTTGGGGCGCTTTTGTTTCAATGTTTCCTGAAATACCGGAAATATATTTGTTATAACCAAAACCAATAATAGACGTACAGATAAAAAACATCAATATGGGTAAAAGCCAAAGTACAGCGCTAAAATCAAAGGACATCCCAATCAAAAATAACAAAGCGGCACACACGGTCGTAATAACTGTCATAACAACGGATATAACTCCCAGTGCGCAAGCTCCCTTTTTTTGCAGATATATATTTGAAAGGCTTTTTTTAAAAGAAAGCACAGTAATCTCCATTGCTATAAAATAAAGCAAAAGGACAACAGATAACACCGTGATAATCGGGCTGATAACGGTCAAAGCTGTCCGTAAAGCGTCAGCTAACGAAGCAAAAAATGCTTCATACCCTGTATATTCTATGTGTTCAGGCGGAGTCTGAATGAGCAGAAAGACAGACAAAAAGCCAAAGAAAAGTGCTGCGAGTGTCAAAAAAACAATGCTTACAACGGAAGCAATCTCCATTATAACAATCGGTGCTTTGAAAGATACAGCCTCTTTCTTACTCCTTGCCGTGAAAAACAGCATCAAAAAAGCGATACCTAAGGCACATGAAACAGCATGAAAAGTACGATTTGAAGAAATCAAAAAGATTACAAGGTCATAAAAATTAAAAATCAAAGAAACAATCCCCGATACCAAAAATATCGGTTTTGCAAAAAACTTTCTCATAATTTCGCAGTTGCGTCTGTAAGGATTAATTCCGTTCATAAAATACCCCTGAAAATAAAATTTACTTTACAGTTTTATTTTATAATAAAAAGCATAAAAAAACAATAAATATATCAAAAATTCCAAAAAATGCAGACACAACATATGGTGTAATTTTTACAAATAAGTCGATTAAACCACAACCGTGAAAAATAATTTAAAAAAAAGTAAAAAAATTAAAAAAAGTGCTTGACTTTTACTTGAACACGCACTATAATAGTCAATGTTCCGCGCAAACGAAAGCGCAGTTAAGATGTGAAATATCACCAAAAGCTGACACTTCGGTTTGTGCATTGCGAACAAGTTTAGGACCTTGAAAATTAAACAACGAAAGTAGAAAGAAACCCGTAATGACTTTGAGGAAAGCTCAAAGAATTACAGAGATGTAAAGAAACATCTAGAGATTTCGGAATACGAAGTTAGTATTCGGAATGAGCGATTAAGCTCTGGAATTGATTTGAACACCGAGAGGTGTTGAGATACAAATTTTAGAGAGTTTGATCCTGGCTCAGGACGAACGCTGGCGGCGTGCTTAACACATGCAAGTCGAACGGAACTTACTTAGAAGATTTCTTCGGAATGATTTTTAGTAAGTTTAGTGGCGGACGGGTGAGTAACGCGTGAGTAACCTGCCTTCGAGAGGGGAATAACAATCTGAAAAGATTGCTAATACCGCATAACATATAATCATCGCATGGTGGATATATCAAAGATTTATCGCTCGGAGATGGACTCGCGTCCGATTAGTTAGTTGGTGAGGTAACGGCTCACCAAGACCGCGATCGGTAGCCGGACTGAGAGGTTGAACGGCCACATTGGGACTGAGACACGGCCCAGACTCCTACGGGAGGCAGCAGTGGGGGATATTGCGCAATGGGGGCAAC
>CALYBP010000027.1 GCA_944415425.1 uncultured Ruminococcus sp.
AAAAACCGACGGCTTATTTTTATTTAATATAAATCACACCTGATCTACCTTGTAAATTTTAAATCCATTAAGTTCTGAAACTTGTGTATACAGTACTTCTTTTCCGCTTTGTGCGTAATTTTGCGATAGATACCTCTCTTTTCTGAAAGTTATCGTGTTATCAATAACATAAATTTTATCGTATTTTAGTATAGCCTCATAGATATTGTCGGACAGGCCTCGTTTTCTAAGCTGTTGAGTGTTATGAAAATAGCCGAAACCGTCTACATTATCCAAAAATCCTCTTCTGTATCCCCAAAGTGGGTGCAAAAAGTTTTCGGTATATTGAAAATAATCATTTGCTGTAACAGGGTCCAATACATAATATCTATCCGGGTGACGGTCAATTTCCGCATACAGACTTTTGGGAGCAGAACCTTCTGATGAGCCGGCTGTGTACAGAAATACAAAATTTGAGCAAATAAAAACTAAAACAAGGCACGCGGACGAAATAATAATACGGTTTTTTCTGCTTGTAAAATGCGGGTTATCAAAACACTTTTTCATCTGTTCAAAATTCAGGGAATTAAAAAGATACAGGTACATCATCAGCCATATTCCGTATATAGTATATGATTCTCCTGAATAAAGAAATCTCAAAGCAATGCTTGAAATAAATCCCGTTACAAGATAAAGCGGCGGAAATAAGGCAAAACGCTTTTTATGAAAGATAATAAAAATAGCCGATAAAGCAATAAAAACAATATAAATAACAGAGTAATTTTCTAATGAATAAATATGATTGAATATATCGGTAAATATATTTCCCGTTACAAATAGTAAAGTTTTACCGTTGTTTTTTTGCTGTGTTTGGGAAATAACCTTAAGCGCCTCATTGCCCATCGTGTTATAGTTGTCGTAATAGCCGCTTTTTAACAACTCGTACTCGTTTTCGCTTGTAATTCCGCAGCTGTTAAGCTGACTTTTAATATCAGAATAGCTTGGATAGGGAAGTGACGCTATCGAGTCGCTAAGTTGTTCATATTCATAATAGTTTTTAGCTTCTTCTGTGGCTTGATTCACTGAATAGGAGTACTGATTAAGTCCTGCCACGATTATTGACACAAGCACAAAAACAATCAAAAACGGTCTGAAATACCAAAAAAACTTTCTAAAGGGAATTTTATATTTTCTCTTTGATACCATATCGCCTAAGAAAAATGCTACCGAAAAAGCAAGCCCTATAAAGAAATATCTGTAATCAAAAAATGAGCCGAAACAAACAAGAACTATTCCCACAAAAAATGGCAGACTGTATCGTTTGTTGTTAATCGAATCAAGTAAAAGCAGAAATCCTCCGGCAACAAGCAGTGCTGCGGTTTTACTGCTCTGAATATTTGCATAATGATTTAAAGCAAAAAGAATGTTAATTAGCAGTGTAATCGCCAGAGCTTTTTTCTTTCCGTATTTGTCAGCGAAAACATAAGTAATCGCGGTAAACGCGGACCATGACAGAAGTATCTGAATAAGTACAAAGCAGTTAAAATGTTGAAACGCATACTGAAGTGAACCGGCAAGAGTTGATAGTATGTAATTTATCTTACTGCTGTAATAAAAATGGTAGTAGCAAATGTAAAGAGAATTGTAAAAATCGTTTTCGCTGTCATAAGAAAAGCTTGTAAACTGAATACATAATACCATAATAATGATATTTATTGCGACAGCAAAAAATATTTTACTTTTAAGTAAATTAATTGTTTTTTCTTTCATCAAAGACAAACTCCCGCGTAGAATATTTTAATAATCACCTCAAGCCTCTGTCCTTTTGTTCATTAACCATAAGCTGTATATTAGCCTGTTCATAGCTGTTAAATGTTACGTTTTGCGAAAATTCATCTGCTGAATATTTAGGCTCGTACCATGATTTTGAGTCAAAATAAGAAGCTATTGAATCGTCTTTAAAAATTCTGCCTCTTCTTGCATAAATCTCATTCAGCGCAAGATTTAGCTCGTTGTCGCTTAAACTGTCAACATCTGACTGGCTCAAATATGAAGAAGCGCTGTTAGAGAAAATATAACTATTGTCGACAGAGGATGTCTGACTGCTCTGAACTTTAGTTTCCTCAGCGTCTGTCGGTTTAGCTGTTGTTTCGGGCTCTTGAATACCAAGAGATATATCAAGTGTCACAACGCTTCCCTTTTCAGCTTCGGTATTTGCCGACGGTGTCTGAGATATTACATAACCTTCAGGCCACTCCTCGCTGTAATCGTATTCACCAATCTCAACTTTAAACCCGTCTTCTTCGAGCAGCTTTTTTGCATAGCTGTAACCGTAACCCACAACTTGTATTATTTCAGCTTTCTGTGCCTTGGTAGTGGGGGCAACGGTTGTTTGAGGCTCGGTTGAAGCCTGTGTTTCAGGGGCCTGTGTTACCTGCGTCGAAGACTTAGTGGTTTCGTTTTCGTTGTTTTGAGTATCATTATTTCCTGTAAGTCCGATTATGATGCAATATGCAATAAATCCCAGAGCCGCGAGGATAACAATTATACTTACGACTATAACGGCAGTATTTTTCTTTTTCTTGTTATCTGTATTTTTACTCTCGTCTTCTGAATTGAAGACATCGTAATCATCCATTAAGTTTTCTTTGTTATCCGTTGTGATGTGTTCCTGCTTTTCATCTATGCTTATTGGTTCGTAGTCGTCAAAAAAGCTGCCGTAATCTTTTTCTTTTACGGTTTCTTCAAAAGTTTTTTCATTCGGAGAGTCATCCGTATCCGACTTACTGCTTACAGAACTTATTTCTCTGCTTTTTATATTAAAATCAAGCTCTTGGTCTGACGGTACATTAACGTTGCTGAATTCGTCTGCGGTTTCATCTTTCGATACGGCATCAACATCAGGTGTCGCATTATTCGTAGACGTACTGTCGTCTGTATTCTCATATGGGCTTTCATTGTCACTTTCAGCCGTCATCTCCGCTATCGGTTCGGTATTAATATTTTCTTTTTCTAAGATTTTTTGTTCGTCGTTTGCTGCAAAAGGATCTTCATTTGTTGTTGAGGATTCTTCTAACAAATCGGCAGAGGATCCATCGGTTTGTTCGTTACTGTTGTCATCATAGTCGTATTCTTCAAAGAAATTGCCGTCAAACTCCGTGGTCTCTGGTACAATAAGAGCAGGATTTTCCGTTGACGGAGAAATTTCGCTTTTTATAGATGTTAATGCGTTTTTAATATTTCCTGCGTTTTTCCATCTGTTTTCCTTATTTGACTGACACGCTATTACAATAACGCTTTTAAGCTTTTCATTGCCTGCCGCGGGCGCAGGTACCGATTTACCGTCATAGCGCATTTCAATGGCTTTTTCACGGCTTACGGTTTCTGACTCAAAGGGAATTTTTCCGTTGTTGCTCATCGAATACATAATGAGTCCGAGTGAATAAAGATCAGTTGTAAAATCAGCGTCCTCTTTTTTGAATATTTCCGGGGCAATAAAAGACATATCGTAAATTTTAGATTCGTAATCCGAAAAACCGCCGAGTTTGTAATTGCCGCTATCAGTAACATATATGTTATCAGGCGTAATATTGCCGTGATAAATACCGTTGCTTTCAAGCTTTTCGAGTACGGAACTCATTTGGATTCCGAAATCCACAATTTCGTCATCACTGAATTTTTTTGTTTTTAATACTTCGGAAAGTGTTTTTAAATCTTCAGTTATTATAAAAAATTCAATTTTCTTTTTCGCGGGATTGTTATTTACCGAAATATCGAGGTAATTAAAGCTTTCTGCTGATTGCGATACGTTTTTTAAAAAATCAGCCTCTTTATTTATAAAATCGGTAGTATCAATATTGTATTCATCGTCTTTAATTAATATATACCTTAAAATGCCTTTAACAACGGTTCCGTCATAGTCCTTCTTGCTAACAGAATAAATCTCATTTCCGTTATCTTCCGAAATGCGGGTGAGAATTTTCCAGCTTCTTAGATTTTCGGGTAATTTAACTCGTGCAGCCATTAAAACATCTCCTATATAAAAAATTGTTATTCTTCAAAAATATACTATCTGATTAATTATATCATAATAACAGGAATATTTCCACAGATTTTATCAATTAAAATAATAAAAAGTTTCCATTAATTATAAACTCGTTATATTTGCTGAAATTTCAGTAAAATTGACACTCAATTATTATTGTGATAAAATCAAATTACAGCAAACGCTTATTATCCTTAGAGAGGATTTTATTATGAAAACCAACGACATAACAGTTGTAAGCTCAAAGAGAGGCTTGTTTTCGGTAAATCTAAAAGAACTGTGGAATTACCGTGATTTAGTGGTGCTCTTTGTAAAGCGGGATTTAAAAAATGTATATAAGCAGACAGTACTCGGACCGTTTTGGATAATAATTAATCCTTTTTTGTCGTCTTTTATATTTACCGTAATATTCGGTATGATAGCAAATATCTCAACTAACGGCGTTCCGCAGTTTTTGTTTTATATGTCAGGCAATATTTTGTGGTCTTATTTTTCAAGCTGTTTTAACCGTGCGGGCTCAACTTTTTTAGCAAATGCGAGAATATTCAGTAAAGTATATTTTCCGAGACTTGTTATGCCGTTGTCCGGAATTTTATATAATTCTATTACTTTTATAATTCAGTTTGCGATGTTTATGATTTTGACCGTTATATACTGTTTTACAGGAGATAATGTTCATCCTAATATTTTTATTTTGTTTTTGCCTCTGATTATGCTTCATACTGCGCTTTTGGGAACCGGCGTAGGCCTTATCGTTTCTTCGCTTACAACGAAGTACCGTGACTTAAATGTGCTTGTTTCATTTGGATTGTCACTATGGATGTATGTTACTCCAATTGTATATCCCATTTCGCAGGTTCCCGATAATTTGCGTTCGCTAATGCTGCTTAATCCAACAGCTCCGATTATCGAAGCGTTTAGATATGCTTTTCTCGGAAGCGGAAGCGTAAATACTATTTATATTCTAATCAGCGTTTCGGTAACTGCGGTTATTCTTGCTTTTGGAGTTTTAGTATTTAATCAGGTTGAAAAAAATTATATTGATACGGTATGATTATGAAAGAAAATTGTGTAATTAAAACGGAAAATTTAACAAAAGAATATAGGCTCGGAGTCATAGGTTCGGGTTCTCTCAGACACGATTTGCAAAGCTGGTATGCTAAGAAAAGGGGAAGAGAAAACCCAAATCAAAAAATAGGAGTTTCAAAATATAGCGATTCTGACAGGTTTCTTGCGCTCGATTCTCTTAACCTTGAGGTCAACAGGGGAGAAAGGCTCGGAATAATCGGAAGCAACGGAGCAGGTAAATCGACCTTTCTAAAGCTTTTATCACGCGTTACTGCCCCGACAGAGGGGGAGATCAGGTTCAGAGGAAGAATTGCGAGTATGCTTGAAGTAGGGACAGGATTTCATCCTGAACTCACCGGAAGGGAAAATATATATCTAAACGGGGCAATACTCGGAATGAGCAAGGCTGAAATTGCGGCAAAAATTGATAGGATAATCGAGTTTTCAGAGTGTGAAAAATTCATAGATACACCCGTTAAACGATATTCTTCAGGCATGTTTGTAAAGCTTGCTTTTGCCGTAGCTGCTCATCTTGACGCCGAAATTCTTATTATGGATGAAGTGCTTGCGGTCGGTGATGCAAAGTTTCAGAAAAAATGCATTAATAAAATGCGAGAACTTGCTATGCGTGATGACAGAACGGTTTTGTATGTATCACACAATATGAATACCATAAGACAACTTTGCAGCAGATGTATTGTTTTGGAACAGGGTAAAAAGATATTTGACGGTGATGTTGAGAACGCTATAAAAATATATCTCGGAAATGATAGTATAAATACCGTAAGCGTCGACTATATTGATCAGTATAAGGAACCCTGTAAAAGAAATGATATTGAACTTTTGCGTGCAGAGTTTTATGAGAAAACAGACAACAGATTTTTTGACAATGATGCTATGACGCTTAGGCTTATATGGAAAAATAAAGCAGAAATTAGTAATCTTTGTCTGCGTATAGAGGTTTTTGATTCGCACCGTTATCCCGTAACTGCTTTTGTTACAGAAAATTTCTATTCCGGAAGATGCGGAGATACCGCTTCAATGAGATTTAAACTTGATATTTCAAGAATAGTCAGTGGAGGATATTCAACAAGGTACGTTTTTTACAATAAAGAGAACCCTAATCTCGGCTTTGAAAATGTAGAAATAGCAGCGGGTCTCGGTTTTACAAAAATTACACCGAATATGAATGAGAACCCATGGCAAAAATCTTGGGGAAGTATTTATATGGATGAAATTGAAACAGAAAATTAAACCTATATTTTAATTACAGCAATAACTCTTTATTAAGCAGTAAGTAAAATATTATACTTGAATTTTTATTTGACGAAAAATGATAATAATACGGTCTGATTTTATGTATTATTTTTGTGTTTTGGTAAAAGTATATAATAAATATCCCCTATGACAAAATGAGTGTCATAGGGGATATTTAATTTATGGTTTAAAACTAATCAATACCAAGAATCTGTTTTGATGATTTAACAAGGGCATCACAAATTTCCAGAGCATTTTTCTTGTCTTGCCCTACCGCGGTAATATAGAGCTTGATTTTAGGCTCTGTTCCGCTCGGACGGATAATAACAGCGTTGTCACCCTCTAAATTAAGAGATATAACATTTGACTTAGGTAGGTCTATATCGTTGACCTCGCCTGTTAATATATCTTTTTCTTTTTTGAGCAAGTAGTCACAAACCTTTGTTACATTATATTTGTCAATCTTTGAAGGTATATTATTTCGCACGCTGCTCATAATATCAGACATCTTCTGCATGCCGGCAGCACCCTCAAATTCAAATGCATAGGTGCTGTTGATGTAATAACCAAATTCCTCATAAAGTCCGTCAATTACCTGAGCAAGCGACTTACCCTGACTTTTATAGTAAGCTGCCATTTCGCATACGAGCATAGAAGCCACAACAGCGTCTTTATCCCTTACATATGTTCCGGAAAGGTATCCGTAACTCTCTTCAAATCCGAACAAATAACGGTCTTCTTCGTGGTTCTTTTCAAGGTTTAATATAACCTCACCTATATATTTAAAACCAGTAAGGACATTTTTTAGCTCACAGCCGTACTTTTCACAAAGCTTGTTAATAAGTTTTGTAGTCACAATGGTTTTAACAACTACTGGATTTTTGGGAAGTTTATTTGCGGCTTTTTTGCATGAAAGAATGTAGTTTGTGAGCATTACGCCGTTCTCATTACCTGTAATAAGCCTGTAACTTCCGTCGTAGTCCTTTACGGCAATTCCAACTCGATCCGCATCGGGATCGGTAGCAAGCAGCAGATCAGGCTGCTCCTTGGCACAAAGCTCAAGTCCCTTTTGGAGAGCCTCTTTAATCTCCGGGTTAGGGTAGGGACAGGTAGTAAAATTACCGTCGGGTAATTCCTGCTCTTTAACAACAGTTATGTCTGTAACGCCAATTTTATTAAGAATATTCCTTACAAGCTTGTTTCCGGCACCGTTGAGAGGTGTGTAAACGACCTTGAGGTTTGCTTCTTTGCATATTCCGGGGTTAACCTGCTGTTCCATAACTTTTTCAAGATAAGTATCGTAAACGTTTTCGTCAACACATTCAATTTTTCCTGAATTAACGGCGCTTTCAAAATCAACTGTTTTAACATCATTAAAAATATCAAGCTTTGAAATCTCATTATAAACAGCAGACGCTGCGTCATCAGTCATCTGACAGCCGTCATCACCGTAAGCTTTGTAACCGTTGTACGCAGCGGGGTTATGGCTTGCAGTAATCATTATACCCGCTTGACATTTGAAATAGCGCACGAGATACGAAAGAACAGGAGTTGGCTGAAGCTCTTTTGTAATATAAACCTTTATACCGTTTGCAGCTAAAACTCTTGCGGCTTCAATCATAAATAAATCAGCTTTTATTCTGCTGTCATGTGAGATAGCAACAGAACCGCTGCCGTATTTGCCTATAATATAATTTGCAAGTCCCTGAGTGGCTTGGCGAACGACATAAATGTTCATTCTGTTAGTACCTGCACCGATTATACCTCTTAATCCTGCTGTTCCGAACTTGAGCGAAGTGTAAAAACGCTCGTAAATTTCGTTTTCATTTCCTTTTATTTCTTTAAGCTCAGCTGCAACATCGTTGTCCTCCAACGCATTTGCACACCAATCGGAATATGACTTATTAATATCCATAAAATACCCCCGAAATATAGTTTAGAATAAAATTAAAAATATATTCAAAGTTTGTTTTTTAGATAACTAATTAGTAATATATCATAAACTAAATAAAAATACAAGTTTTATATTGCCGATATTTTTCTGGCTTTATTGACATATTTTAGTTGATTTTTTCAAGTTTATAGCTTATATCATTTTCTTCCAAAGTATATCCGTTTTCTTCGGCCTGTGTGTATATGTCGGTAAAATTCCATTCGGAATTTTTGGGTATATAAATATATTTAGGTTTATTTTCCGGGTTTACACTGTAATATTGTTTCAGCCTTTCTATACTCTGCGGCTTTTCGCCTGTAATCCATGCTGAAAGAGTACCGTAAGGGAACTCTGCAGCAAGGTAACACCACGTCCTTGAGGTCAGAAACAATATTTTATCTTTCGGCTTATAATTGTAATACTGTATATCTTTATAAATTGTTTCATATGTATTGTAGTTGTTTATGTTTGTGTAAATTCCCTTTGCCGGGCCGTTTGAAATTTGATAGCTCAAATTACTGATTTTCGGTGATTCCCAAAATACATGGTTTGCTTTTGAAGCGATTTGCAGCCCGCCCTGAAGTACAATAAGCATCGCCGCAAACACGAAACTTGCTTTTTTTATGTATTTTGCGTATTCAAAGATTTCCTCCGACGCTTTTATCTCCCTTATCAGCTGACTCAGGAATATATAGCTTGCGATATTTGTAGCTGATACAGCCATGGATATTACATAGAATTGCTGGTTTGAAGAAAAGCTTATTGCGACTGAATAGAATATACCTGTTAAGAACAGGCTCGCAAAGAGATTTTTATTTTTATCCTTACATAGAATATATGATGTTAAACCTACAAAAATCATTGGAAACATTATTGAATTGTAGGTCTTTGTTGTAAGAAACTGACTGAAAAGAATTAGACTGATTACCGCAAATGCCGTAGAAATTATAAGGTATACACTGCGGTGCAGCATTCTTTTTTTATCAAGCAGCATTATAACAAGCATCAAAATGTAGCCGGCTAATATAAATTTAAAGTAGTTGACGCTTTCAAAAATTGCTGTAAAATATACTGAAATTTTATGAATCAATGAGGTTTGCGGATGTTCGGGGTCTCCCAAAAGATACGGTATATACTCAAATATTTCGGAAACACTCACTCGCGTTAGCACAAAAATCAGAAAAACAACCGCCAGTGCGATTACTCCCAAGCTGAAAAATAAAAATGTCTTAGGAGCAAACAGATCGCTTTTAATCAGAATATCGGTTTCTTTTTTTCTTATGATCCAGTTTATTATTGTGCAAATACCATATATAACGTAGACAAAGGCTAAATACGGACAGCAAAGAACTGAAGCCGCAAACAGCAGACCCCCTATAACAAGCGGTAACTTTTTTTTATACGAAACGCTGCCCATTATCACTCCCGCAAGCGCTAAAAAGTCAAGTCCCATGGTATTAGAGCTCAAAGCCATAATATTAAACGGTGTAAATATAAAGTAAAGTACAGACGCAACTACCGAAAGATAGCCGTGCTTTCTCAGGCGTACATAAATTAAAATTGATACAACTGCATGAAAAATAATATAAACAGCGCGACCTGTAAGTATTATTCCCTCAGTAGATCCTGTGATTGTTGTGAACAGCCACACAAAAGGCATAAGCAGAAATCCCGAAAGCTGAGAAAGATGCCACTCGTCCTTTATCGGGGAATCTCCCATAATGAATCTTTGGGGAACGGTAAGATAAAAAGCCTCGTCATTGCCGCCGAATCCTTAAATGCTTTTCCAAAAAGCGAAAATCAATCCGCCTCCTATAAGAATGATAAATACATAATCCTGTAAATTACGTTTTTTAGGATTTCTGAGCTGTTTTATTATGAAATCTTTTATTTTATTAAACAGGACTACAATATACTTTGCAATGACATTTAAAACAGCGGAACTTACTGCCGAACAGATAAATACAATCGGCACAGTAACAAAGTAGTAGGGGAGTCTGTCAGGCATATTGTAAACCGCTTTGTTTAAAATAGGATAAACTATCGAGTCAAAAATATACGAGATAAGATAAATACCGAGAGCTAATCCCGACAGTTTATATAAAACGAACTTTGCGCCGTTTTTAAAGTTTTCGGTCTTTATTCGCTTTAGTGTTGCAAACAAAAGTATTGTAAGAACATAAGGTTCAAATCCGTACCAGTATACATAAATTCCCGATTTGAATGTTGTGCCGTAGCTTCTGTAATAATTAAAAGTACCGAATATAAACAGAAATGCCACAAATAAGAGGATCATAGTCCTTGTCTTGAGCTTTATCCCGAATTCTCTGAGATAGCATCCTGTAAAATAATATGTAACAGGGTAAAAGCCCATCCACCAATTTGGAACAAGCTTTGCAAATGTATCGGAGGTTTTGGGGTCAATCCACCAATTTGCTACGTCGAAATTATATATGTTAAAAAGCGACGGTAAAATTGTTATTGCTATAAATGTTATAACAATCACCTGTTTTTGTTTTTGGCTTTTAAGTCCGTTATATGCAAGATTAAGAAACGGAGCAATCAAAAACAAACCTATATACATTTCAATGTACCATGAATAATTTGCGCCCGTGAAATCAAGAGTGGAAAAAATAAAGTCGCTAAGTGAAAAAGGATCTCCGTATTTAACGGTTTTAAAAATCATACAGGCAAGAGTAGCCAACACAAAAATAATAAGAGTGTGCACAATTCCTTTGTAATATTTCCTGCTCAATGTTTTATGCGACATCAAATATCCTGTCAATACCATAAACAGAGGAACACAAACTGAAAAAAGTGTTCGCATAATCACCATTACATACATAGCGGTGCCGTCAACTGTTTGACTGTAAAATCCGTTATTTAAGAAAAAGTGTACTGAAATTACGGTAAAAACAGCGACTATTCTGATAATGTCAAGCGCTGAATCCCTGCCTTGAAGCTTGTTCTTTCCCATAGCCTTTACCTCTCTGTTAAATATCTGTTAAATATATGCTAATTATATCATATATTTTGCCCCTTTACAACAATAGTTCTGATAATTAGTGAAAATATATTTGTGGATTACAATAGATGTGTTACATTAAGAAAAAAGAGTGACGAATAGAAAAACCTGTGATACAGTTATGTTGCGATACCACAACTGGAAGGCAGGTAACCTATTCGTCAAGAAGGTAATTAAAGTTAAATGTTTACGGTGTTATCTTAATAAATTTTACAGTCAACTAAATTTTAATAAAACACACGGTGTATTTAAAAAATCATAGGAAAATTTTGCAAACGATTTAATAACAGTGAGATAGTAATCTATCATTTGATCACTGTCTTGACAATAAAAATCTAATGGTATGAGATGTGGAGCAGCTTAAATTTGCAAAATCGTTAAGTGTATGTCACTACCTGCAAAAAAATTATCAAATATAAATTTTAAGAGAAAATCGAACGCGGCACTCACCTTGCGTTGCATTAAATAGCGGTGGTATATTAATTATAAATCTTTGCTTCAAATATAAAGGCAGATTAAGGAAAAATTATCTGTGAAATTGCAACAGTTATAACAATTGACCATGCAATCCATTGTAAACTGGTACTATATTGTATTATTATTTATTTAGCGCAAATTATCATTTTCATCCAATGAAGATCCTAATTCCGATATGAAGTTCAAATCTTTTTGCCATATTTTCAACGCATTTGCATATTTTGTTTTTCCTACAACTTGGTTTTTTCTCGTTTCAATAAGAAAATTAATATGATCAGCAACTTTTCGTTTTCCGTATAATATAACAGCATTTGACAAAATTTTACGTCTTGTATAATTGTTTTTGTTAACTGTATATCCCATACTTCCCAGAAACGATTGCTCATTTAAAGCCATCATAGAAGTCGGCTCATTTATTTTTGGTAAATAATCATGCTCCGGGAAAAATATTGCATTATCATTATCCAAGGTTGGAATATATTGGTATTGAAAATTGCGCTTGTTGTATTGAGTTATGACATTTGCCAGTTTAATATTGTATGTATGATATGTACTATGGTTCATTGTATTTAACATAGAATCAATGATTCTTTTGTCTACATATCCCTTTTGGCATTTATAACAATACTTTAATTCTCTTGCATAGTAGTGAAAAAAATCTCCATTTTCTTTTAATATGGGAGTTCAGTTCGTCAGTTTTTGTATTATCAAATGTCTTACTTTTCTTTTGAAAATTCTCAATAGATTTTGAATTTTCAAAATTAGAATTATTGATTTTTTTAGTTTTATCAGACTGAATTTTGTATAACGCAACATCAATATAATAGCCAGGGTGCTTTTTATTGAGCTGACAACAAAGTTCTTGCGATAAATAATAGAGATGACATTTTTGACAATAAAAGATTGTCTCCTCAATTAGTTTTGTTTTTCGTGATTTTTTTCTTTCATCTCAATAACTTTTGTCTTGCGCACAAGATTTGTTTTACAGTATGAACAAATATTTTTTTTGCCATTTATCAAAAAGATACTCATATTTTTATTTTTCATATAATAACCTCAATATATTTTTTATTAAAGTGTTTAAATGGTTGTAAAATAAATTTTAAAGGTTATCGTTAATTCAGTTTATGTATTTGTTAACCTAAATTATATAATTATTTAAAGATTATTTTAAATGAAAGGAACGGATTTGAATAACTACAATACATATTCTAAAAAACAGTTAATCACTCACTAGTTTATCAATCACACAGAATTTAATAAAGCTGCAAATTAATTCGCAGCTTTACCTTATAAAAAACACATTTTTATTATTTGATTTTAAGTTAATTGATAAACAGAAGTAAGTACTAACAATCAGTCCTCAAGATATTCTTCGACAATATATCTCGGACGCGCTTTTGTTTCCAGATAAATTTTTCCTATATATTCTCCGATAATACCGATAGCAAGAAGCTGAAGCCCGCCTATCGCCCAAATTGAGCAAAGAGTGCTCGCCCATCCTGAAACAGCGGAGCCGATAAAGAAGCTTACAAGAGAATAAATTATCATAATCAAGCTAACTGCAAACACGATTGCTCCCAGACCGGTTATAAGTCTAATAGGTTGAATACTCAGTGATGTAATGCCCTCCCATGCAAGAGCAAGCATTTTTTTAAGAGGATATTTGCTTTCTCCTGCAAGCCGTTCAAAGCGCTCGTATTTTACTATATCAAATTTGTAACCTATGAGCGGCACCATACCTCTCAAAAAGATATTTGTTTCCTTGTAAAGCGAAAAAGCGTCCAAGGCGCGCTTACTCATAAGTCTGAAATCTGCGTGATTAAAAATAACCTTAGCGCCCATCTTATCTAAAATCTTATAAAAAGATTCTGCAGTGAATCTTTTAAAAAATGTGTCAGTTTCCCTTTTTGATCTTACTCCGTATACGACATCACAGCCGTTTTCGTATTTTTCGAGCATCTCGTCAAATGCGTTAATATCGTCTTGAAGATCGGCGTCAATAGATATTACTGCATCAGCTTTGTCCTTGAGCGTCATCAAACCCGCCAAAAGGGCGTTTTGATGACCTCTGTTGCGGCTTAGTTTAATTCCCTGAAAAATCGAATTCTCCTCATGAAGAGATTTTATAATATTCCATGTGTTGTCTTTTGAACCGTCGTCGATAAATACAATTTTGCTGTCATTTGTTATTTTTCCATCGGACATCATTTCGCTGTATTTTGTAATCAGTTTGTTTGCCGAATCCCTTAAAACATCTTCTTCATTGTAGCAGGGAATAGCAAGATAAAGCTTTGTCATGGTAGCCTCCTGTTTTATCTTATTATTATAGACAAATTATAGTCCTTTTTGCTGCCGTTTTCAATAGCGGGATGTAACTTGTCTATCAAAGACTCAGTTTTATATACCGATATGCTGTCTTTACGGTTGATAATGTTCTCATCAACACCTTTAAGCGCCGAAAATCTTATCTCGTATGTGTCGTCATCATTTACTTCAAGTTTGTTTAATTTAATTTTTGTGAGTTCACCGTTTTTAATCATTGAACAGCCAATGCGCTTTGAAAATACACAACTATCAGTACTTAAATTGTAAATTTCAGTAACAACCGAAGAAAAATTGTTTCTTGCAGGATTTTTGTTTTCAAAGACCACTCCCAATTCTTCGACGGTGAAATCGTCATCAAATTCTATTCTTTGGCTTACGCTGTTGTTATCAAGCAAATCTACATTTGAAGATGTGATTTCATAGTTGACTGTATCATAAATCACGGCGTTTCCTGTTGCCGTATAGGCGTATAGATACAAGGCTATTATCATAAGGAGAGCTATTGGTCTTATTATAACAGCTCCTCTTTCAATCCTTTTATCACATTGATGATTTTTCAAGAAAAACGGACAAGTGATGAATAGAATGGAAAGGAGAGAACAAACAAAAACTGTGAAAAATAAGAATTTCAGGCTGTCCAAACCGTAATAACTTATAAAACCGCTCAAATTTTCGTATTTTAATACGCTTGCGTCCGGGCGATCAATAAACTTATCAAGGGCAAGGCGCCATAACATATCGTTATCTTTAGCGGCCCCGCCGCCTGATGAGGCGTACCAAAGGAAAAATGAAGTTCCCGAAAGTATCTCAAGCAAAAAATTTAATTTTAATAGTTTACCTGAAATAAAAATAGAAATTATAATGAAGGGAGCGAGATAAACAAGCCAATAGCCTCGTATTCTTACAAAAATCATTAATGAAGCATAAGTCAGCGTACAGATATAGAGCGGAAAGGCATATTTAATTTTTTTGTCGTCCTTGTCATACTTAAATATATAACAAAAAATACTGATAGCAAAAAATACTACTATAAACAGTGAGAGCTTTCTCGGCCCAATAATATTTGTAAAATTAAGCAAAGAATATGCAGCATCCTTTGATTGTGAACTCAAAGCAAAATTGTAAGCTTCACTCCCGATAAACAAAACCTTGCAAATTAGCTGAGGAATCATAACAAGGAAAGTCTTTAGCAAAATAAAAAATATTCTTTTTTCTTTTAATATCAAAAGTGGGATAAACAGGAAAATACCAAACATTTTAAACGGAATTGACAGAGCAAAAAACAGTATAAAAAGCTTATTTCTGCCTTTAAGGTAGCTGTATACCCCTAATAATATCAAAGTTAGCGCAGACAAATCAATTTGTACAATTAAAAACGACGGCCAAAAGAACATAACGCTTGTCGAAAGGGTAAAGCAGCCGAGTACAGCCGTTTCTTTTTCAATTCGGCATAAGCGAAGAATTTTGTAAACAATAAATATTACTGCAAACGAAAACAAAACAATTATGCCCTTTGCCCACAGCAGCGCAATGGTTGAGTTGTTGTAATCAAATCCGAAAAATATATTTCCTATTGCGAGAGGAATGTTCCAGACTGCAAACGGAACATATGTTAAAAATTCATAGTTTGCGGGATATTTTGTTGCAGCATGCGTTATGGTATAATCATAAAAATCAAAGAAGTTGCCGCTCAAAACAGCTTTTGTAAATAAAACGGAATTGTCAATCGTATTTGTAATATCAACATACATAAAAATAAAGTATGCACCAAAAGCGGCAATAAGAAAGAGCATCATTTCAATATAAGTACTTCCCTTATTGAATTTTGATGGGGTATAGGCGTTTTTAAAATTCAAATTATTCATAATTTTCTTCATAATAGTCACCGTTAAGAACCGATAAATGCAGTTATAAAAGATTATTTACTTTTTAGCGATTTTATTTTATTTTTGCAATAAATCTAAATTTTTATGAATTTAATTCCCAGCTTTATGAAATGTGTTAATACAATAGCATAATACTCAATTTATGTCAACCATAACATTAAAAATGCGCAGTTTCATTTGCTACTTATCAAATACTGTGTGCTAAAATTAAATAAATATAAAAATTCCTCTTGTAAAGAAAATCCAATTGTATTATAATATTACTGTTAGTAACCTTATGGAGGTAATTTTATGTCACAAAAATCAATAGCGGTACTTACAAGCGGCGGTGACGCTCCGGGTATGAACGCGGCTGTCAGAGCTGTTGTGCGTGCAGGTATAAACAAGGGTTTAAAAGTTTACGGCGTTTACCGTGGTTATAACGGTCTTCTTAACGGCGATGTACAGGAAATGAATTTAAGAAGCGTTTCCGATATAATCGGAAACGGAGGTACAATGCTTTACACAGCAAGAAGTGAAGAATTTCCTAAGCCTGAGGGAATCAAAAAAGCGGCTGATTTTTGCAGAAGCCTTGATATTACGGGCGTTGTTGTTATAGGCGGCGACGGTTCTTTCAGAGGAGCAAGAGCGCTTACAAATGCAGGTATTAACTGTATCGGCGTTCCGGGAACAATCGACAATGATATTGCCTGTTCGGAGTACACGGTTGGTTTTGATACTGCAATGAATACTGCAATTCAGATGGTGGACCGTATTCGAGATACTGCTCAATCGCATGACCGCTGCTCAATAGTTGAGGTAATGGGAAGACGCTGCGGAGATATTGCTCTTCAAACCGGTATTGCTACCGGCGCTACTGCAATCTTGGTTCCTGAGGTTGAATATAATATTGAGCGTGATGTAATCGCACGAATTATAAATACCCAGAAAACAGGCAAAAAGCACTTTGTAATTGTTGTTGCCGAGGGCGTAGGCGGTGTAAACGACCTTGCAAAATACATTGAACAAAGACTCGGAATAGAAGCCAGAGCGACTGTTTTGGGCCATGTTCAGAGGGGCGGCTCACCTACACTTCGTGACAGAGTTGTCGCAAGCGAGATGGGATTTAAGGCTGTTCAGCTCCTTGCTCAGAATATAGGAAACCGTGTTGTTGTTATGCGCGACGGAAAAATTGTTGATCTTGACATTAACGAGGCTCTTGATATGCCGCGTGTATTCGACAAAGAGCTTTACGACATTGCAATGACCATTTCAATCTGATTTTACTTTTACTTAGTTTATGGGCGGACTGTGTTCGCCCTTGATTTTTAAGTATTATTTTCAGGTGATTATTTTAATTTCTCGAAAGGAATTATTATTATGCTTTCCGATTTAAAAAAACTGTCCAAAGGTTTAATTATATACTCTGTCCTCGTATCAGATTTTGAGAAGCTCGATTTTAAAAATGATGCGCTTGCAGGTGTGCGTGCTAATTATTTTAATTCAAACAAACAGCCGCAACAGGACAACACGGATATATCCTTTGATGATAAGAAGTATAAAATTTCTTATTCTATGGTTGACGGTGTTGCTTTATCTTGGAAAGTGTCAAGAAATCATATGCCTTTTCAGTCTGTAAGAAAGATAAGCGATACTATGTACTGCGTGATTTTTTACGGCGAAAACGGCGTTGTTAATAAACGAATTTATTTTGATAATAATCATAATTGGATAAGAACAGAGTATTATGACGGAAATTACGATGGAGTAAAGGTCGGTGTTCTGTCGCCGAAGCATATTTCCGGTGTTTTCACAATAGTATTTGAAAGAATATCGCATGACGGCACAAGATTTTCGTCTGTTTTGTATCCGTCTAAAACACCTCCCCGAAAAAAGTGCAAAGGTCTTGTATATACAAACATAGGAATGTTGTGGTATGATCAGATATTTGCTCCAAAGGATGTCGACAGTATTTTTTCCACGGACTCAGTTAAGATAATTTCAGGATTTGAGTTTTTTGACGACGAAGAGAAACTTCTAGGTAATCAATTAATTGATTTTTCAAAAACTGATTATTTAACAGACGAAAAAGATACCGATGTAAAAATGCTAAGTGATGACGAAGATGATCAAAACGATAAAGAAAATACTTATTCGGCATATGATAAAATTGAGAATATTTTATTTGAGGCACATAAAACAAATAAGGATTTGTTTGGAGAAATAATCACTCAAACTGCCGGTTATTCGGAGAAAAACGCTGATGACACAGATGAAACAGTTGATTTAAAATCAAGTGAAGAACCGATTTCTGATACAGACAGCGCTGAGAAAGTATCTGTCGATGTAAAAGCAGATGGTAAATCAGTAACTTGTGAAAACGAAATAAGCCTCGAATCCTTAAATAATACAAAGAATACAGTTAATACGCAGACAAATTCTGCGTGTGAAACAAAAAATGAAACTGAGGAAACCAATGTCGATTTGTCATCATCTGCTAATATCGGTTTTACCGAAGATGACGAAACCGAAGAGCTTTCCGATAAGGCAGGGGGTTATGAGCATAAAGATATTCCGCCTTGCAATGTTGTAATTCACACAGATTCCGGAAAGTACACATATTACGGAAGTGTTGACAAGAACAATAACCGAATAGGAATAGGCCGAACAGTTACTCCTCAGGGTTTAACTTCTTATGAGGGTGGTTACTCCGAAGACAAGCGGAGCGGATTCGGAGTGTGTTACTATAAGGAAGGTAATATTAATTATGTCGGTAACTGGATTGACGGCAGAAGAAGCGGCCGCGGCGTAGGGTACAGACTCAGCGACGGCACAATGCACGCCGGAAAATGGGATGATAATTTGCCCGTCGGATTCGGCGCAAGGTTTGATGAAAACGGTGAGTTCATTGATATTGCCTTTTATTCAAACGGGGTAAGAAACGGGAAGAGCGTTTCTTTTGATGAAAACGGCAGAGTATTAATTCAGAAATGGTCCGACGGCAAACTTGTGTCTGAGTTCACCGTTGATGAAGAGGAATGAGCATGGATTCATTTAATAAATTTCTTCAAAAAGCAATGCCGACTGCTCTTATGTTTATTGCAGTAATCGTGATAGGTATTGTTTTATCAAAACTTATTGTAAAGATTTTAAGAAATATACTTGAAAAGACAACCATTGATCACGCTGCAGTGACGTTTGTTGTTTCGCTTGTAAAAGTCATATTATATCTAATAGTTGCCATAACCGCCCTTGCAACAATAGGTGTGAATGTAGCGTCTCTTATAACTGCTGTGGGTGCGGCAGCTTTGACGGCGGGACTTGCACTTCAGGATTCTCTGAGTAATCTTGCAAGCGGGATGATAATATTGTTTAACAAACCGTTTGTGTCGGGTGATGTTCTTGAATTTGAGGGCGTAAAGGGAAGAGTTGAAAATATTAAAATATTTTTTACAACCATTCACACCCTTGACAATAAAATAGTAACTATACCCAATTCACGGCTGACTGCAAATAATATTGTCAACTGTACTATGGTTGATAAGCGGAGAGTGGATTTAAAATATACAATAAGCTATGATGATGATATTTCAAAGGTTAAAGCTATTTTATTCACTTTAATCTCGCAAAACTCGGATATTCTTTCAGAACCTGAGCCTAATGTTTATGTGGGACAGCATCTTGACAGCGGTCTTGAGATCATAGTTATGGTATGGACGCAAACAGATAGCTATTATGATGTTTACTACTATATGCAGGAAAATGTAAAGCTTGCTTTTGATAAAAACGGCATTACAATTCCTTATCCTCATGTTGTTGTTAAGAATGAAAAATAAAATTGGTATATTCTGTTTTGCTGTGTAAATAATAATGGTGTCGTATCAACGGCACCATTTTTATTTTAAGGGTGATTGTTATGAAAAAAATTATTTTAATGATTTCCGCTGCTCTCGTTTTAATAATATCTCTCGTGGGCTGCGGTATGGGAAAGGCTACTTCTGACGCAATGTCGGGGGCAGGCAGCGCAGTTTCCGATGCGATGTCAGGTGCGGGAAATGCAGCATCCGATGTTGTTTCGGGAGCGCAAGAAGATGCAACAGACGCAATGGACGATGATGATAAGTCTTCAAACGGTGATGTAACAGATGATGACGGAATTATAGGCAACGAAAACGAAAACTCGCAAGATACAACTAAGAGTACCGATAGTAACAGCAGATCGGCAACTACTGTATCTGATAATTTGCTCTGATTATCATAATTTTCTTTCCTGAAAGTTTAATAATAAAACAGGCCTCGGTATTTTCCGAGGCTTGTTTTCTAAGTACTACACAGCTTTGTCAAGCTCAAATTTTAACTGTTTAATAATTTTCTTTTCAAGCCTTGAAATGTACGACTGAGAAATCCCGAGTTTATCTGCGACCTGCTTTTGAGTATGTTCTTTTTTTCCGTTCAACCCGAATCTCAGCTCCATTATTAAACATTCTCTTTTGTTAAGATTTGATACAGCGTTTAACACAAGGTTTTTTTCAAGTTCGTTTTCTATATTTATGTTTACGGTGTCGGGCTCACTCCCGAGAATATCGCATAGCAGCAGCTCATTTCCGTCCCAGTCTGTGTTGAGGGGTTCATCTATTGAAATCTCGTTTTTTAATTGTGATGATTTTCTCAAAAACATTAAAATTTCATTTTCAATGCACCTTGAAGCATAAGTTGCAAGCTTAATATTTTTTTCGGGCGAAAATGTGTTAACCGCTTTTATAAGTCCGATTGTACCTATTGAAATTAAATCTTCCGTACCTGCGTTGGGGGATTCAAATTTTTTCGCTATGTAAACAACAAGCCTCAGGTTATGAACGATCAGAGGCTGTCTTGCGTTTTCATCTCCGTGTAAAATTCTTTCCATAACATTTTTTTCTTCTTCCTTGCTTAAAGGAGGAGGCAGAGTTTCGTTTCCATTGATATAAAAAATCTCATTTTCGCTCATAAAAAACATTTTAATTCTAAAAATAAAATTATGTATTATCATATTAACCTCTCACTTAATATTTTCTGTTATTTCATAGGGAATTAATGCTCGTATTTCACTTTTAATTATGTCTTTGCATATACCTATATATACATTATCTATTTGTTTCCCGTTAATTTTTACTTTATCGGGACAAAACCCTTTTAAAATTCCTTCACCTCCCATACTTGAAAAAGGTATAATCCTTGTGCTTTGAGAATCAGGAACATAACCATCAAGCAAATCCTCCTCGGTTACAATTACATAATTGCCCGAAAAAGGTTCTTTAAGATTACATCCCGTGTCTATTTTTGCCTTGAAAGTTATCACCCTTTCTTTAATAAAAATTTCAACGTTATATATTTCACCTCCGTTTACACCTTTCGTCAGCCTTTTTATTAATTTTAGAATATAATAGCAGATAAGCGTAAGAATAATGAGAAGAATAGGGGAAATATTAAAATAAACGGTATCGTTGTATATTTCCATTCCTGCAGGCTTAAATGATGTATAAATAAATATCATAATTCCGCAAAACGCAAACGATATGAAAAAATACACAGATACGCGTTTAATATAATTTTTAATACTGCATCTTCCGAATACGGCAAATACAATAATTCCGGCCGTAAAAATGTCGAGAGCAATATTAATACCGAACGGGAGCCTCGGCAAAAGCGCCGCAAGGCTGAAAATTCCGCCGAAAGCGCTTCCTAAAATGATTCTGAGCGTGGAAGTGCCGAGATGAAGAAATTTTTTCGTGCATAAAATCAGGAAAAAATCAATGAATATGTTAACTGCTATCAATACATCTATGTATACAGTTCTCATAGTTATCAGCCCCTGATTAAATTATTACACAATCATTGGATATTTAATGTCAGAATATGTACAGGAGGAAAATAAAATGATTTTGGGATTAGTAATCGGAATGTTCGTCGGGGCATTTGTAGGTGTGAGTATAATGTGCCTGTTTTACTACACAAAAAACCAGTAATCCGGCAATGTCATCTTATTATGCGTGTTATTTCGCATTTGATAGAACTCACAACTGAATCATAAAAACAAACCGACTCTGTTTTAAAGCAGAATCGGTTTGTTTATATTTATATATAGTTTTGTACAAATTAGTATAAAGAACCTCCCGCACATTAAATA